>CAMFSS010000045.1 GCA_945983195.1 uncultured Prevotellaceae bacterium
TCATAAATCTACCCTTAATCGTGTATTGGATGATAGTTGCGGATTTTAGGTTTATGTTTCAAACACAGAAAGCGACATATTTCCGTGTGCGTGAAGCCAATAGTTCACTTTATGGTGTGATTTCGGCTGTTGGCAAGGAGGTGCTGCCATGCGAATTTGAAGAGATAGAATATATTGGAGGAAATTTCTTGAAATTCAAGTCAGGCGACAGTTGGGGTGTAATTACCTTGAACTCAAAGGTGATTATTCCCACCTCACGCGGATATTCTTCAATAGGCAAATACTCCACAATTCAAAAAACCATACCATTCAAGAAGCCCGGCTATAAGGGCGAATGTAATTACCTCGGCCGCCAAATATCATTGGTGAAAGACACACAGCGTACCCAAAGTACCACAGCCTCCGCCACCCCCGCAAAATCCTCAACAAGCAAATCAAGCTCTGCAAAAAACAATAGTTCGTCAACTCGAAAATATGCTTTCAAACTGCAAGAGGGCAAATTCTATAAAATTGACAAGTTAGTCATGGACCCGGAAAGTGATAATCCAACAATATTGCCATTTGAAGGTGAAATTTCCCTCTCAAAATGGGATGATGGTTACGCAATTACTTTCTGCCAGGGTGATGGAAAAGGCAATGTAGAAACAGTAGAGTTTTACAATGCTACATATTCAGTGGAGAAAGGCAATTCATTCTATACCCTGCAAGGAGGATTTGCTCAATCCGGTGAAACGGGGTCTATCATGATAATATTAAGGGATAATAGAGATTCTGCACTTCTTAGTTTCTATCGAACGAAAGAAGGAAAGAAATTATATCATGTTTTAATTATGAATGCTACTCCATTTGATAATCCAGTATTGAAAAGAAATTAGTGCTATTTAGTAATTAATTTCACATAGAAACGGCGGTTTGGGCGCATAAATCTGTGGCATGACACAGTTTTATGCGCCTAAGCCATTGCTTTTTGCCTAATGTCGTGTTGTGGTGGCGATTACTTCCATCAGAATACTACATCTTTAGCTTGTGGAAGGCTGATTTTTCCTTCCAAGTGGTTCGTTACTTCAGTTAATGCCTCACGAAGGTCGCGTTTCACAATCTCGTCGGCATCGGTGATTGGAACAATCTTGAAGTTGCCATATCGCGATGTGAGCACTACCGACTGCCCCTGCCTTGCGGCAGTCAAGAATCTGCCTTGATTGCTGCGGAATTCCCGTGCGCTTACTATCTGCATATCTTCTTTTTTACGCAAATAAGTTATATATCCCAAAATGGCAACCAAAACGGCAACCAAATTAACTTTATTTAAGACTTACATCTATGGTAAATCGCGATTTTCGCACCCCAAGCCAACGCGTCTGCTACAAAAATAGGGCACTTGCCCATGATTTGCGACATTTTTCTGCCACTTTTGCCCCTGAATTGTAACAAAAAATTTGTATATTTGCCCATGAAATAAGACATTGAAGATTATGTTTCACAGAAAAATCATATCGAAATTGGAGGAGTGGAGACGTAACAAACAGCATAAGCCGCTCATTCTCAGGGGAGCACGTCAAGTAGGAAAAACCACTGTGGTGAATCAGCTCGGCGCGAGTTTTGATAAGTATCTCTATTTCTTTCTTGAAATTGCCGTACACGTGCGGTTGCTTGAGATGGATATTCCGCTTAACGACTTGGTACAACTTTTGTTTGCCAGCTTAGGAATATCGCCGAAAGAGGGCGACACGCTGATTTTTATTGATGAAATCCAGAATTCGCCTAAGACGATAGCTCTGTTGCGCTATTTCTATGAGCAACGCCCCGACCTCTACATCATAGCAGCCGGAAGTTTGCTCGAGAATCTTGTAGATGTGAAAGTGAGTTTCCCGGTGGGTCGTGTGCAGTATTTGGCGGTTCGACCGTGTAGTTTTGATGAATTTCTTGAGGCTACGGGGCGTGGCAATTTGCACGGTGTGATTTCGCAGAAGTGTGACTACACGGTTGCTTTCCACAATGAGTTGATGCACCTTTTCAACCAGTATACCATTGTGGGCGGAATGCCCGAAGCTGTGCAGAAATATGCGCTCACTGGCGATGTGCTTGCCATCGACGATGTGTATGAAACTCTCGTACAGGCCTACAAGGATGACTCTGAGAAATATGTAAGGGGAAACAAGATGACCGATGTGGTGCGTTTTGTGCTGTCGTATGGGTGGGCGTTTGCTGGCGAAACCATCACGCTTGGCAACTTTGCCAGTTCGGGCTACAAATCGCGTGAAGTGTCCGAAGCATTCAGGCTACTCGAGAAGGCAATGCTTCTTGAGCTTGTCTATCCGGTGTCGTCAACGCAGGTGCCTGCTATTCCCGAAACTCGACGTTCGCCAAAACTTGTGTGGTTTGATACCGGATTAGTCAACTATCAGGCAGGAATAAGGAAAGAAATCATTGGTTCCACTGAAATGGTTGATTCCTGGCGCGGGCATATTGCTGAGCAAGTTGTGGCACAGGAGCTGCTTGCTCTCGACGACCGCGTGAGTGCACGCCACTCGTTCTGGGCGCGGCCCAATAATGGAGCTGAAGTGGATTTTGTCATCACTCACAATTCACGCATCTATCCCATTGAGGTGAAGTCGGGGGCAAATGCACATCTCCGCTCGTTGCAAGTGTTTATTGACAATTCCGATGTGGATATTGCGATTAGGGTGTGGTCGAAGCCTTTCTCCATCGACATGGTGGTGACGCCAAATGGCAAGAATTTCAGGCTTGTAAACTTGCCTTTCTACCTGATTAGCCGAATCGAGAACATAATCGATGGTCTGCTGTGACGGTAGGAAGATCCGTGTATTTCACCAGGGTTGCGCGATTTATTGCAGGGTGAGGGTTGACGCTGCGGTGGGGGTGATGCACTCAGCGGCAGCCTGGAGCTGCTGCGCGGTGACGGCGGCAATGCGCTCGGCAGTCTCCTCCTTGCTTCCCACGCGACCGTAGTAGAGCATACTCTTGGCGGCTGCGATTATCCGGCTCTCGCTGCTGTCGCTCGCCACGCGAAGCTGCCCTACATACTGCTTCTTGGCAGCATCGAGTGCGCGGTCGGAGAGCGGCTTGGAGGCAAGGCGGTCGATGGTGTTGCCGATGATGCGCTTGCTGGGTGCCACGTGTTCGGCATCGCTGCCGAAGTAGATGGTCAGCAGTCCGCAGTCGGAGAGAAGCGCGAGCGACGACTCCACGGTGTAGGCATAGCCGCGACGCTCGCGGATTGCCACATTGAGCAGCGAATTCATGCCCGGACCGCCGAGAATATTGCTCAGCAGCGACATGGCGTAGCGGCTGTCGTCGTACATGCTGCACACCGGTACGCCGTAGATGGTGTGCGACTGGTGTGAGTCGATGGCACGGCTGTGGTGAAACGGCACTAGCGGTGCCGGAGCGGTGCGCGCTGTGCGGCTCACGCGGTGGTTGAGTGCCCCGAGATAACGCTCGGCAGTGCAAGCCACCACATCGTGCCGCATATTGCCAAGGGCAAAGAACACCATATTCTCAGGCACATAGAGGCGGTCGAGATAGTCGCGGCAGTCATCGCCGGTGATAGTCAGCAAGTCGGCTTCCACGCCGAGAATGTTGTGCCCCAGTGCCGAACCCTGCCATATCAAGTCCTCAAAGTCATCGTAGATAGCCTCTGAAGGCGAGTCGAGGTAGGAGTCCACCTCGTCGAGCACTACTTCGCGCTCCTTGGCAAGCTCAGCGGCAGGGAATTGCGAGTTAGCCACCAAGTCGGCAATAAGCTCAGTGCCGCGTGCAACGAGCACACGCGGAAAAAACGAGTAGACCATCGTCTCCTCCTTGGTCGTGTAGGCATTGAGTTCACCGCCCACACGCTCCATGCGGTTGATGATATGCCAGGCACGACGGCGGCGTGTGCCCTTGAAGATGGTGTGCTCCACAAAGTGAGCCAGCCCCCACTTGCCGGGAAGCTCATCGCGACTGCCGGCATTCACCGCCAGACCGCAGTAAGCCACCTCCGAACCGTTGGCAATGTGCACCACCCGGAGACCGTTTGACAGAGTGCATGAAAATATATCGTCGCCTTTCATTGACTAAAGCCATTAATGGAAGTTTCGCAAGCGCAAAACCCCGCGATTCATAACCATTGAGCAAATCCTCCTGCCCGCAAGAGCACCGATTTGCGGCGACAAATTTACACATTTTTCCTCACACACCAAAAAAGATTCCATCAACCACCAATTCCAAATGTCAGCATTCTTGTAGAAGCGAATTACCACGCCATACATTAAAGTACAAAGCAGTGGGTGTATCAAGTAACACAATCCCCTGACACACCCACTATCGCAAAAAAATCACCTATATTCAAGCGCACTGCAAATACAAGTGATTGCGACAACATTCTATCTGATTACCACTTTCACGGCATTGTCGCCTACCTTTACTATGTATAAGCCAGAACGTTGCAATTTAACTTCTGTTGTTGAAGCTTTAGCCACTTCATTATATATGGATATACCCGATGGACTGTAAATGCTTATTTGTGTTCCTTCAGTTAGGTTACCAATATTAATAATCGAATTGATTACCGACACTGTTACATCGCAATTAGATTCATTCATAAGTGTGATTCCACCATTACCATTCACGGTCAAATTATATGTCGATATAAAGCTCTTGTCGCCGGCTTTTACTTCAAGTTGCACAATAGTTTTACCAGGTGCTTTTGCAGTAACAATTCCTCGATTTGATATAGAAGCAATATTTTCATATGTTACACTCTACTTCAAAGTATCGTAATCTCAATTATATGGTGTTAACACTGGTCGAAACAAAAGTTGGTCCTTAACTTCCAATTTTTCTGCCAAATCAGCATTGACATCAATTGCAACATCCTCCAGAGCAATAGCTGTTGGCGCGTCTAATATTTTCACCAATTTTGATGGCATTTTTGTTGAACCATCTCCTATATAGGAACTGCCCCAACCCCACAATGAGCCATCTGTCTTCAGAACATAATTATTCCAAAAATCAGCAACATCATCTGTGATTTTTACCATAGTTGTAGTATTTTCTTTAGTACCGGTTCCTAATTGTCCATCACGATTATATCCCATACCCCAAAATGTTCCATCATCTTTCAATGCATAGCAATTAAAGGTATTAGCATATGCTTTGACTACATTGTCAAGAACTTTCTTGGGTTTCAGCCAACATTGTTCAGAAGTAGTACCTACACCATTGGTACACAATCCCCATATCCATAGGCTTCCATCATTCTTGATTGCAAGACTTTGCCAACTGTTTGCCTCAATATATTTAACATCCGAAATCACATTGTAGGGAGTAACCCTGTTGGTGGTAGTTCCGTCTCCGACCTGACCCATATCATTTTCGCCAAAGCTCCACACGGAGCCATCTCGCTTTAACACAAGTGTTTGTCCACCACCGGCTGATATTGCCACGGCATTTGACGTTTTTTGCAATGGAGTCGTTTGACTTGAACTTGTTCCAACGCATTCGCTGCCTCCCCATACCCAAACACTGCCATCATCTTTCAATGCAACGGTATGGAAATCACCTGTTGAGACATCTATTACGTTTTCAAGGACTTTGACAGGAGATGTCTGTCCCGTATCCGTTTTTTTCCCATTTCCCACTTGTCCAGCTTCGTTTCTTCCCCACATCCAAAGGGTATTGTCGGTTTTTATTGCACCTTTAGTATAATTACTGGCACACACTTTCTTCACATCTTCCAATATTGTAACGGGAGTCAGTCGAGTTTCTTTTGTCCCATCTCCAAGCAAGTATCCCGATGAATAATAATCTTGATAACCATTGTTAATCACACAATTATAATTGCCGCCCCAGCCAATAAGAGTACCATCTGATTTTAACAAATAGTTGTTTACCCAATTTTTATGAAATTGGGAAATATCAGCAACATACACAAGTACTGGAACAAACGATTCAGCCATAGAAGGATCAGGGTAATTATATTTCTCAGATTCCCAAATTGCCGAAGAATACGATCTCCCCCAACAGTAGAATTCACCATTGGTCATTATCAATTTGCCCACAGCTGCTTGTTTTACAGTCCCAACCTCATTCCCCTTGACAGAGAATGAAACCTCAAGATCATCATTAAATTCACCGTCACAGCTTGAAATCGAATAACTTGGAACACTAATTTTGTAAGTCCCCGAAAGAGGTCGCTCAGTAAAGCATACAAACAGTGTATCACCCTGAACAATACATTCACTTTGTATTTTTCCGTTTTGGCTGTCGGTAATTGAAATTGCTCCAAAATTAAAACCAGGAATTATTTCATCACTAAATGTGATCATAGGGTTTTGATATTGAAAAATCTTGTCCGATGATCCAGTCATATTCAATGGTTTTGTCACCATCACTTTGCACTCAGCCTGTATACCATTTGCCGTTGTGGCTACAACTTTTGTTTCGCCTTTGTCTACCGCACTTATGTTCCCTTTATTGTCAATGGTGACAACGTTTTCATTAAGCGATTCCCAAGTAACAGATGTAGTCGCTCCTATTGGAAGCACCGAATAGCCTATTTTCTTTGTTTCACCAACGTTCATGACCACAGCATCAGTAGTTAGCGTTAGTTCAGTAGGCTCCACCACCTCACCGTCTTCTGTTGCTGTGACAATGGCACTGGCCACTACTTTTCCATCGTCTGTTTGGGCTATTACAAACAATTTACCAACTCCCTTCTTTGCAGTAACATAACATTTGTTGCCTTCACATGAGATGGTGAAATTAAAAGGCTTCGAACTTAAACCATCAATAATTCCCCAGCCATACGATGTGATATAGGCATTCTTTGGTGTTAGTTCCGCGGTCAGCGTGACAGTTTCTCCAGCTCGTATTGTTGCATTACTCGGAGTGATTGTTATGCCCGTTGGTGTCACTCCTTTGTTCACTGTGATATAATCATAATATGTTCCCGAACCCACATGAAGATTGTTATCGTATGTTCCTCTGTATGTATAGCAATAGGTAACCTGAACCTTTATTTTGCTTTTACCCTGAAGCCCCGTAACCGTAGCATATTGCTGATTGGAGTAACTTCGCAATGCAATGTAATTTGCATCATAATTGTTGGTTAATGAATAGAAGGCGTGAGTAATCCAACCTCCACCCGGTGCCGTGGCTGTACAATAGAGATTAATTGTTTCTCCCACATTCACAGTGTAATTTCCTGCATAACTTTTAAACCAAAAAGATGTTATTAATAGCAGTAATAATAGATTTAATTTTTTCATTTCTTTAAAATAAAAAGGCGTGTAACCATTCTTCTGCTTGTCTTTCGATTGGGTTACCGCCAAGTGACCTGCTACATAACAAGCGCAGAACAATCCACGCCCATAGAGCGTGAACTATCAGCATGCTTGTTCTCATGTAGCGAATATTGGCGGTATTCAATCGAAAGAGAACAAGAGCTAGAAGCTCAATATTTATTATTGTTCTTAATCAAGTTTTCAGAACGTAAACGCCGAGTTAATGATTTAAGGCAATGCCTCGATTATTGTCTCTAATAGGGAAACTAACCTGTGGTTTAATCTTCCCAGTGCGTTACGATTGTCTGTAATGTCTGTTTCGTATTATTCGTTTTTTAGTTATACTTTGTATTCCATCTCTATCTCGTATCATGCAGCAGGAATGAAACATGTCCCTGCCTTATATTGCAAAATTCCACATCACAATAATATAATACTGAGCAACTTTGCTATTAAACAATTAACGCTTTTACAGCTAAATGCTTAAAAAGATTGGCAATGTTTAAAAACAGTACGACTTATAACCTAAATAATTATAGGATGTGATGCAAATATAGTTATAAAAAATGAAATGGCTCTTATGCTTTTCCTTGTTTTTTATTAAAAAATGATTATTTCTCATTTATTTGTTTGAATTCTTAAGAAAGTTTTTGCGTGCACGCGCCATCTGCTCACGAAAACCACCGTTGGCCACAAAATTACACTGAAGACGCTCCAGATATCGCTCAAGCATATAATCGACTTGATGCAAAAGCGTAATCACAATATTTGCAATTGCTTCGGGAGAGCGTTCCTCAATTCGATTCATAAAAAACGCTGAGTCATTGTGGCAACGACAAATATTCAGTGTTGAAATGGCTCGCGCATCGTCTCGATTCCATAATTGCAATCGGCGTGTACGAATATAATCCTCGTAGTCAATTAGCAACTCCTGCAAGCTGGCACGCGCAACATTAGTGAGTTTAATCTCAGTTTCAGTCGAGGTGAGGCTTGCTTCAGCACCTTCGGCAATGTTCTGCTTTCCTGAGCGGGCGGCTTGAATCATTTGGTCGATTGTACGGTCACCCCTATCCAAATATTTGTGCGCAAAAAAGAAAGTCATATCATATATTGACTCAGTTTTCTGATAAAGAGCCAATTTTCTGAAATTGCTTTTCTTTTTGAGGAAAGGGGCAGGAAGCTGCATAGTCTAAGTAATTTTTTAGAGTGTGACAACCATTGTGATTCTTTAGTAAATCTAGACATTCTAGAATCTCTATGCAATCTATTATCTAGAGATTCTATCGTGGGGGGATTAGAAGCAATAGATGTAGGCGAGAGTGGAGAGGCTGATTACTATCCACAGAAGTATGCCCTGAATGAGAGGCTTCACACCCACCGTCTTCAGCACATCGAGCGACAGCGAAGCTCCAATGAAGAAGAGCGTCACCGTGAGCGACTTGCGTGCCAGGCCGTTGATGAAGTGACCTATGGCACTGCCTGCTGCTGTCGGCTCAAGCACGTAGGTATTGAACACCATTGCGAGCACAAAGAAAAGTATAAACCACGGAATGCTGACGCGCTGCCCCTTGCTCTTGAAAATCATTGCACTGACGAGTGCGAGCGGAATTATCCACAAAGCACGCGTTAGCTTTATGGTAGTGGCTATCTGCAACGCCTGCTCACCGTAGGCCTGTCCGGCACAAACCACCGAACTGTAATCGTGAATGGCAATAGCAGCCCATGTGCCGAATTGCTGCTGCGTCATGCCAAGAGCCTCACCGATGGGAGGAAAAATGAAGAGGGCAATGGCATTGAGAATGAAGATAGTGCCGAGCGACACCGACATTTCAGCATCTTTTGCCTTCACCACCGGACCAACGGCAGCAATGGCACTGCCGCCGCATATTGCCGTTCCTGAGCTGATGAGGTAAGACGTTATGCGGTCCACCTTCAGTAGTTTGCGCCCTATTAGCCAGCCAATCAGCATGGTGCCTGCTACCGAAATCACTGTGAATGCCATTCCTTCCTTGCCCGATGCAAGCGATGCCTGAAGGTTCATTCCGAATCCAAGTCCTACCACAGAATATTGAAGGAGCATCTTCGATGCTTTCTTGTTGAATTTCGGGAACGGCTGCCCAAGAGTAAGGGCGAAAACCAATCCTAAGAACAGTGCCACAGGAGGCGTAACCCAACTGCCGACGACCCCTGCGCCGGGAATGTAGTCCATCAAGAGGCACAACGACATTATCGCGAGCAATGCGATGTAAATGTGCTTACTATACTTTTTCATATTTCATTGAATTTAATGAGTTCACAATCAAGGCAGCTTTTCAGTAACACACCGGCAGACCGATGTTGCCGTCAATCTCACAACGATGCCCAATAAGCCGCAATTGCAGGCAACAAAGTTACTACAAATGAGAGCATAAACAAAAAGAAAAATAAAGTTTTTATTTTTTGGTTATCTATCGTTTTTCCCGAGTGATGCCTTGATGCAACTTGATATGGAAAAAGTTTGGGATTCTTTTTGCTTCGGAGTGCGATTTTTAGTAATTTTGCAGACGGAAATCTATTTGTATATAAAAACATTAACAGAAACAATCACTTATGGGTGGCTTTTTTGGAACTGTAGCCAAATCGGCGTGCTGCGCCGACCTGTTTTATGGCACCGACTACAACTCTCACCTCGGCACTCGCCGTGGCGGTATGGTAACCTACGATAAGGAGCTTGGCTTCCGTAGGTCGATTCACAACCTCGAAAGTACTTATTTCAGAACCAAATTCGAGAACGAACTCGACAAATTCACCGGGAATTCGGGAATAGGCGTAATCAGCGACACCGACCCCCAACCTATCATCTTCAATTCTCATCTCGGACGCTTCGCTATCGTCACAGTGGCTAAAATTGCCAATCTCGACGAGCTTGAAAAGCAGCTTCTTGATGAGAATTTTCATTTTGCCGAACTGAGTTCGGGAGCTACAAATCCCACCGAACTGATTGCCCTGCTCATAATCAAGGGCAAAAGCTTCGTGGAGGGAATAGAGAATGTGTACCGGTCGGTGAAAGGCTCATGCTCCATGCTCATTCTCACCGAAAATGGCATCATCGCCGCTCGCGACAAGCTGGGACGCACACCTATTGTGGTAGGACACAAAGAGGGTGCCTACGCCGTGTCGAGCGAATCGTCGAGCTTCCCGAATCTCGACTATGAGATCGACCGCTACATAGGTCCGGGCGAAATACTGCACATCACCGCCGACGGCATCACACAGCTCCGCGCACCCGAGGAGGAGATGCAGATTTGCGCCTTCCTATGGGTGTACTACGGTTTCCCCACTTCGTGCTACGAGAACCGCAATGTAGAGAAAAAGAGTATAAATAACTGATTACCTAAGGGCAAGTCCCTCGAAAGCGACGATACCTGGGA
>CAMFSS010000046.1 GCA_945983195.1 uncultured Prevotellaceae bacterium
GAAGTGTCAACCCTAATTTATTTCGTTTGAAAAACTTTTACCGGACAGCAATAATAACGGAAAAAATGTGCGCCCCGATGGATTGACATCGGGGCGCACTGTGTTGTCGGTATTTAGCCGCTTGCCGACCGTCTGTGCTCAGAGTCGGCAAGCGGTGATTTGATGCAATGGGAGATTACTTCACAAGCACTTTCACGGCGTTTTCGCTACCGTCGGCATACTTGATACGCTTGATTGCAAATCCCTTTTCGCCCTCCTGGAGCTTGCGTCCGGTGAGGTCGAACAGCTCGATGCTATCCACATCCTTTTCGGCTACCTGAGCATTGTTCACACCGGTGTAGTCGTTGGTGACTGTCACGATATTTGAGCGGCTTTCCTGGTTTCCACCGTAGTAGATGCTCTGGATGCCGAGAGTCGTCCACTCGTAGTCGTAGAAGTAGATGGTGTGTTTCTTCGAACCGCTCGATAAATAGATGTCGTAGTAGCTGTCGGAGAAAGCGTAAGGAATGATAGTGATGTCGCTTGTCAAGCCAATGAACAGGTCGGGTGTGAATGTGTAAGGCTCACCGTTGTAGTAGATTACGTAGTAGAGGCTTGCAACGTTAAGATCCTCACCTTCAGTGCTGACGGTAGGAATAGTGAATGATAGTCTGTCGAAGCCTGAATTGTGAGAGTGGGATACATTCTCAAGCGAGAAAATCGGGTCGGCAGGAGTCATAGCCTTATCCTCTTTTAATTCGATGGTAGGAGCCACGAAACCGGTGATGTAGTATATGTTGCTGCGACCGCAGTTGATGAGAATCGAAGCAGGATACTCAGCCGAGAGTGTAGTGACAGTTTCGCCTTCGGCAGAAAGGGCCAATGAAGCTGTCTCATCGAAGTTGAAGTAGCTGTAGAGGTCGCCTTCTTCCTCAGAGCCTGTCGACTCAATCTTTGCATCGGCAGTGAGAGCATAGATGTGAGAGTTGTAGGTGAGGTTCGCACCCAGATATTGCTTCGTTGGGAATACGTATTTTCCGTCGATGAGTTCGCCCTTGATAACGGCATTGTTGTCTTCGGTGTTGAAGTTGTCGAAATACAGATCGGTGCTTCCGAGATAGGCATTCGACATGTATTTGTCGGTAGAAGTGAGGTCTTCAGCATCGTCGAGATAGTTGATGGTGGCAACACTCTTTGCCAGACCGTCGGGCAACGCAATGGGCTGGTCCTCGCAGATTGAGTAGACGATGTCCCAGTCGGCCATGTAGAACCACGCGTTGGTGGCATCTGTAAGGCCGATTACGCAGATGTCGCTGTCGGCATAGGTGAGTACATCGTCTTTCCATGTGAATTTCACATCGGTGTCCTCAGGGTCGAAAACGAAAGTGCCTTCACTGGCATCATATTTCAGCTTGCAGATATAGTAGGGATCGCCGTAGTCGAATGCATAGATTTGCGGGGTGTGCATCACCACCGTATTGTTCTCGCCGTATTCGCACTTGATCCATGGAGTTCCGAGTCCCCAAACGTATGCCTGCGAAATCGGGCCCTTTACATAGAGGAATCCGTCGTCGCCCTCAACAACTCCACCAAGACCACCATCGACAGCCTGATAGTAGATACCGCCAAAGCCAAGACCGTAGGCACTTGAGTTGACGTACATGTTGTCGATAAGACGTCCGGCAGGAGCATCGGTGATAGGCAATTCACCCTCTTTAATAGATGCTTTTTTAGGCTTTGCTACAAGCCCGTCTTCTTGAGCCTTTTTGAGCGACATCGACGCAGCCTTGAGTGGCTGATGATTGACTTTCACATTCTGCAATTTCTGTGGAACTGCGCTTGCGGCAGCTACCACCATTGCACTGATCATAAGAAGTAGAGTTTTCTTCATAAGAAATACAGTTTGTTGTGTTAATATTAATATTGTAGAAAATATGCATACCAAAAATATCGCCCACGGCACACTATTGCTTAAGTTATGATAGATATTGCGAGCCTTGTGCTGTATTTTGCCGCAAATATAGGCAATTTAATAATAGAATGAAAGAAAAAAGTGATATTTTTCTTTCAAAAATAAAATTTGTCGATTTTATCGCATAATTATGCGATATTCATTTTCTGTGGATATGGGAAGATAGCCTATCGCACAAGGAGCTTCACTATGTGTGAAAATCCGCGTCCTCCACGGGCAATGTAGTGGTAGCCGATAGGGTAGCGCCAGCGCATCACTGCGTGGCGGCGACAGCGGTTCATGGTGGATTTGTATAGTGGTGTGGCAATGTCGGGGCGATTCTCGCGGAGGTATTCGGCTGCAAGTGCAATACGGCGGAATTCCAAAAAGCGCAGTAGCCGTCCAATCTTTTTTTGACTGATTGTCGGTTTGCCGTCGGTGTGATATGCTTGAGCCTCATTGACGGTGGAATGGATTGGTGCGTTTTCGGCACGCAGCAGAGCCTCTGCGGCATCAATGGCGCGCTCCCACAGCCCATGGCGCGAAGCAAACTCGGTGCCTGTGATTGATTCGGTGGTGGAAATGACGTGCACACGCACGCGGTCGCCCATATAGGCTGTGCGTGGATTCAGCAAGAGGATTCGGAAGCCGAGTTCCCAGTCGTCCCAGCAGAGCATAGCTTCATTCCACGCGCCGGCACGCTCAAAGGTGCTTCGGCGCACGATGTAACGCAGTGTGGCGAGTGAGGCATGGAAAAGATGCTGCACAATCAGATTGCTCTCATAGTAGGGATATTCGCGGTGCGAGCCGTCGAGATTCTGCACATCGACGCGTGTCACTACAATGTCGGCATTACCGCCAACAGCGTCGATACGGCTCATGTAGCTTTCCACAAGGTCGGTATCCATTATGTCATCGCTGTCGAAGAACATCACCCACTCGCTATTCGAAGCCCTGAATCCGGCATTTCGAGCGGCAGCCGCACCCGGGGTGGTGCATTGCACAATGTCGATGTCAAGCTCGCTGTGCTCCTGCCTGAATGTCTCAAGCACGTGCAGCGAGTCGTCGGTAGAGTTGTTGTCGACGAGCACAAGCCTGAATCGGCGGTAGCTTTGGGCGGCTATCGTGTCGAGAGTGCGTCGCACTATTGTGGCGCGATTGTATACGGGAACAATTATGTCGATTGTAGCTTCATTCGTCCTTTTTGCAGCCATAGGCATAGTAGTGTCACGTTATTACTCTATTACACGCAAAGACAGCTTACAACTATCTGCAACTGCAAGCGTTCCTGCATAGAATATAAACGCAATTGTTTCACCAAAAATTGCATTTTTTTAGGAAATAATGTAACTTTGCGATGATAACGCATTAAGAAATAAGAACATTCATAAAAGCACGGGAATGAGTAACTTTATAAAGGCACTATATAAAAAGTATTTTATTACTCGTATGTGGCAAGCAAACAACAACCTTTTTTTTGACATAAAGGCTGACAAGCTGCGCAAACACACGATGAACAGTGACGAGTCGGGCATATCGAATCAACTTATTCTCGACAAGGAATTAATAGTTACTCTGACTACTTATGGCAAGCGTATCTATGATGTTGATGTTGTTGTTGAGTCGATTATGCAAAACACCATCAAGCCAAACCGCATAGTCCTTTGGCTTGCGACAGAGCTAAAAGGCAAAGCTTTACCTATAACACTTCGAAACCTGCAAAAACGAGGACTTGAAATATACTATACCAGCGACATTAAGTCGTATAAAAAGCTGATTCCGACGCTTATCAATTATCCTAATTCTTATTACATCACCATTGATGACGATGTAATATATGATTTCGATCTTATCGAGAATCTTGTAAACGCGTACAAGGAATCTCCGGGCTACATTTATGCAAACGCAGTTGCAAAAATGCGACTTAATTCCCGGAACAAACTCCTTCCGTATCACAAATGGCCAATGTTTGGAGGTTCAAGCGTTCCAAGTTCTACCAATTTTGCAATTGGAGTAGGAGGAGTGCTATATCCATCAGGGTGTTTTTGCAAAGATGTCATAAATGAGGAGGCGTTTATGCGTCTTGCCCCTAATGGCGACGATATATGGTTTTATGCCATGGCTCGACTCAACGGCTACAAGGTGGCAAAAGCGTTCAGCCGCTATGAGAATAGCGACTGTATTCTATCAAACTATCGTGTTCAGGACATTGCTCTGTTCAACAGGAATCTTTACAAACGGGAGAATGACACCCAAATAAAGGCAGTATTTGACGAATACGACATTTACAGGTTAATAAAGGATTAATTCGACATGAATATTCTTGTAGTAGGAGATGGCAGCAATTTCCATGTAGCATTAGGCGATGCGCTTCAAAGCATGGGGCACAAAGTGGTGATAATATCGGAAGGATGCAGATGGCTCAACACCCGACGGGATATTGACATAACCCGGCAGAAAGGAAAGATAGGAGCAATAAAATATGGTGCAAGGCTGCTTTCTTTGCTGCCTATGATGCGCGGCTGGGATGCCGTGTATGTGCACACGCCTACTTTCTTGCATCTCCGCCCATTGAAGGTGAAGTTTTTTTTCGACTACATTCGACGCCATAATAAAATGGTGGTGTACTCGATGCTTAATACCGACTACTACTATGTGAAGAAGTGCCTTGACTACTCAACCTATCGCTATAGCGACTTCAGAATTGGTTCGAGCCCATCACCTCACGCCATAAAATATCCAATGGAGGAAAAGGTATGGACATCAAATTCGATGAGGATCTTGGCTGATGATGTGGTAGCTTCATGTGATGTGATTATTCCCTGCCTATGGGAATACTACAAAGTCTACGAGGATATGGTTCCGCAGAAGCTGCGCTATGGTGGCATTCCAATCGACACGCGCAACATAAAGAAGAATATCATTGAAAATGAGCCGCAGAAAGTGCGATTCATGCTTGGATATCACAATGACCGAATGGATATTAAGGGTACCGACAAGATATTGGAAGCTCTGAAACGAGTGGTAGAACGCAATCGCGACAAGGCTGAGATGGTACTCGTGTCGAATGTTCCTTACAGCGAATATTTGGAACGTCTTTACGGCTCACATGTGCTTCTCGACCAGCTATATAGCTATACGCCTTCAACCAATGCACTGCTTGGTATGGCTCGTGGCATGGTTGCCGTTTCAGGTGCTGAACCTGAATACTACGACTTTATAGGAGAGCGTGATAACCATCCGATAATTAATATTTCGCCACTCATTGAAGGCGACATTGAGGACAAACTTGAATGGATTATAAAGAACAAGTCGTTACTGCCCGAATTGTCGCGCAGAAGTGCTGAATTTGTGTCGAAGCACAATGATAGTTTTGTGGTGGCAAAGCGTCACCTCAACGCCATCAATGAGTTCGGAGCAAAGTGTGGAATGTGATGGGTAGGTATAAAAAAAGGATTAATTGTCTCACGACAATTAATCTTCACTTAAAATCTAATACCAATGAAAAAACTTAGTGCAAAGATAAGTTGCAAAAATATGTTGTGCAACATATTTTCCTTGAAATTTTATTGAAGTTTGCAATAATTAACACCCCACAATCGAAATTGCTGCGACTGTGGGGTGTTGATGCGTTTTCAATGCCTCTTTACGCGGTCTTCCGGGCAATTGTCGCGGGTGCCGTCAGCGCACAGCCTGCTTGACGTAACGGCCGTTTTTCTTTACGATGTGTATGCCAGGCTCGCGAGCGTCGATAGGGAGACCCATCACGCTGAAGTGTTGCTCGCCGGAGGCATCGTCGGTCGTAATATGGCTTACACCTGAGTCCTCGAATGTGAAGCTGTCGCCAAGGGCAAATGTGGAGCCGTGATAGGCGGCATTCACCGTCTGTACGCCCCATGTGTAGGTTTCGGATTTTGGCGGGAAGAAAGTGATCGACTTGTTGCCTCCGGCATTGCCGACAGTCTGCGATTTGCGCACACCGTCGAGCGAGCCGCCGATGAACGAGAGGCAGTCGTTGACGAGGTTGCCCTCAGAGTCCTTCACGAAAAACTCGAAGCTCTCGCAGCCTACAGCCGAATCAGGAGCACTCCATGAGAGAGTTACCGAGTGCTCGCCTACGCTGGCTGAGAGTGCAGAAGGGGCATTTGGGCGTGCTGCTGCCTCATTGGAGTTAAGGGCTACCACCATTGTGCGGCCAAGCTGGTCGTTGTTGAGGTAGACCGCGTCTTTGTAGTATCCTTGGCAGCAATAGTCGGGTACGCCATCGGCGTTGTAGTCGGGGAATGATATGGTCTGTTGTGTTGCACCCGGAAGTTGGGCGAAACAGTAGAACACGCCGGTGCACTTCTGGTTGGTGTAGACGTGCGCAGTGGTGTAATTGTTGATTCTATCCGACGCACCCGACACAACCAGATCGAAAGATCCGTCGCCATTCCAGTCGATTACGCCGGCAGATGTAGGGCTGTAGTACGTCTTGTAGAGATACGTCTTCAGGTGACCTGTGATCGACTTGAAAGTGGGCTGCGAGCCGCCACGGTTAAGATACACCGTCTGCTCCCACGCTGTGTCGCCGAGGTTGCTGTCGCCTTGTCCTGCAAGATAGATGTCGGGAAGACCGTCGCCGTTGAAGTCGGCAACCTGCATGGTGCCGCCGCTCTTTGGCTTCACTGCGGTGCTGTTCTCACGCAATCCGAGCGGTGTGAATGAGCCGGGAGCAGATGCATCGTTGAGGAAAATCTCAGTTATGGCATTCATGTCGCTGTTTTTCTCAACTGTTCCGGCGAGGATAAAGTCGGTGAATCCGTCGCCATTGAAGTCGGCAGCGTAGACTTTGACATTCGACATTTGGCAGTCGGGGAGAAAAGGCACGGCGGTGAAAGCGAAGTTGTCGCCATTGAAACCGTTGTTCACAAGAATGTAGTTGTAGATGGTATTGTCCTGATAGCCCACGCACACGATGTCGGTCAGTCCGTCGTTGTTGCAGTCGAGCAGGGCGGCAGTGTGTGGTGCGCGAATGTCGAAGTCAATTGGTGCACCATCGGTATCGTAGACGGTGATAGAAGCCGCACGGAAAGTTCCGTCGCCATTGCCGAGAAACACGCCCTCGTGGTCCATTCCCTTCACATACACATCGTCGGTGGTGCTTTTGCCGATTGCCTCAAATGCCACAATGTCGGGTATTCCGTCGTGGTTGATGTCGCAAGGTAGAAACACAGGGTATTCGGCAACCTGAATTGCCGAAGCTGCACCGTCGAGCTGAGTCCATGCCTTGGCGTCGTCGTTCCACAGGCTGATTTGCATTAGGCGGTGATTGCCGAAGCGGTCGGTTGTGATGTCGTTCTGCTTGGAGCGTGCAGCACCACCCGAAATCATGTCGAGATAGCCGTCGTTGTTGATGTCGAGCACAAGGCTTCCGCCACGTTCGTAGCCGCGCTCTGTGTCGATGAAGCATGAAGGCTCATAGCCAATCCATCGCTCACCCTTTAGCACCGGGCGGATGAACGGCTCTTTCGAGAGTATGAGCAGGTCGTCGTCGGTGAATTGCATACGGCCAATGTAGGTGAGGCGCGGGTGTATGGCTGTGGTGCTGTTGTGTGCGTGGAAGGCGATGCGCATGTCGCCGTTGGCATCGTTGAAGATGGTGTGGTGTCCTGTTCCTACGAGGTCGTAGACGCGGCGCACAATCGGGTTGTTCGAACCCTTTTTCCATGTGGGCGACTTGAGTGAAGTGGTGGTTGCATAACCTACGGCGTAGTCAGCACTCTCGTAGCTGTTGGCAGAGTAGGTGAGATAGTAGATGCCGTTGTGCTTCACCATATTGGGGCCTTCGACCACTCGAGGCCAAATCTTCTCCCATGCAGCCGAAACCGAGAAACAGTGTTTCAGCGTTCCCGACACCGGTGTGATGTAGTCGTCGGCGAGTTCGCACATCCAGATGCAATTGCCGTCGGTGAAACGCACGAAGAACAGGTAGGCAGTGCCGTCGTCGTCGATAAACATTGAAGAGTCGATGCACTTCTCACTGCCGAGCAGCCCTTCCATCTGGTAACCTCCCACCTGCACGAAAGGACCCAGTGGCGAGTCGGACTTGGCTGCGAATAGATGCTCATTGGCGGAAAAGTACATGATGTACTCATCGCCGATGTGATAGACTTCAGGAGCCCAAAACCATATCGACTCGGTGCAGTCGTTCTTGTGCAGCGCGAGCTGCGACTGTTGTTCCCACTCGATAAGATTTTGCGACGTGAATACCACTATGCCATCGTTGGAATAAGTGCCATAGGCATAGTAAGTGCCATCTTCGTAGAATACGAAAGGGTCGGCAAGCGGTAGCTTGCTTTGCTGGAATTGGGCAAACGCTATGCCTGCAAATAGCTGTAGCATAGCGAAAAACGAAAGTAATCGCTTCATTTTGGTTAAAGAAATGTGGTTGTTGGTTAGTAAAAATATAGTATTCGCAAAGTTTGTGGAGGGAAGGGTGTGGTTGTTGTGTGGTTGCTGTGTGGTTGAGTGTGGAGGGAGGAAATATCGGCTATTCGGGAATGAATTTTAGCGAGTTTTCTTCGGCACTTTCGAGTCGGCGGCTATGCCAGCAGTGACGGCAAAGAGCCACATACTTGTCGTCGCCGCCAATTTCCACTTGGTTGCCGTCGGTGACTATGCGCCCTTTGTGGTCGATACGGGCATTTACGATAGTCTTGCGTCCGCATGAGCAAGTCGACTTTATTTCGTCGATGGTGTCGGCAATTTCAAACAGACGCTTCGAGCCTTCGAACAGGTTGGTCTGGAAGTCGGTGCGCAGTCCGTAGCACACCACGTTACTGCCATAGTCGTCGACGATTCGTGCAAGCTGGTCGACCTGGCGGCGTGAGAGGAACTGTGCCTCGTCGATGAGGATCCAGTCTTTCACCACGAGTGTTTCCTCGAAAGTTGTCTTAGCGAGTTCGTAGAGGTCGGTGTCGGGATAAATCCACAGGCACCGGCGCTCAATGCCTATGCGTGAGCGTATCACGTTGTCGCCTTCGCGGTTGTCGATGATTGGTTTCATACACAGATATTCCATTCCACGCTCCTCGAAGTTGTAGGCCGTGGTGAGAAGGAGGGCGGTTTTAGCCGAGCCCATCGTTCCGTAGCGGAAATATAGTTTGCCTATTCGGTTCATATCAATTCCAATAGTTGAGGTTAAAAAGTCCACACAAAGTTACGATGTTTACGGTGAAGTAGCAAGAAAAGATGATATAACTTTTCACAGTAATTTCAGTAATTCATACCAAAGTGCCAAAGAGGAATCACGTTGCCGAAGCCATGGCGAATGTCATCTTTTACCACAAATCCATGTTGGGCTGAAGCAATCTGCTTTTTCCCTTTTTTTGCTCCACCCACCTCAAAAGTCATGTCGCCGATGCTGAAATCGCTTATGCGCGAAGCCAGCACGTTGTTGCGCACTTTCATTTGGTTGAAGAAGAAAGTTTCGCGCACATTTCCCACATTCGGCTCGCTGCTGGCGAGGGCGTACATGAGGTTTGTGTTGTCGAGATACACTTTTTCCACTTTGCCGAGCGAGCGCAGCCCCTTGGTATCGTCGCGGAGCAGTCCTATCATGCCAGCCGACTCCAGATAGTTGAGATAATCGGGAATAGAGTTCTTGCTTGCATCAAGCTCTTGTGCCAGCGACGACATGTTGGGTTTCATTGGAGCAATTCCGCAAATAATGCTCAGCAGCATGCGTAGTTTGCGGGCCGTAGACACATGCATACCGGCATATATGGGAATGTCTGATTCCACTGTCTGCACTACAATCTGCGACAATCTCACCAGATAGTTGTCGTGCATAAAGAATGGGTAATAGCCGGTGGCGAGATATTCTTTGAAAACCGCTAAAGGATATTCCAATTCAGCTACGTCTACTTTGTTGGCAATAATCTCATCAAGGCTGTAGGAGGGAACTTTTATGCCATATCGCAGGGCTATGTATTCGCGAAACGACAGTCCTTCGAGCTTGTAGAGAATGGCACGTCGGCTGAGGTCGGACTCGCCTTTCTTTATGTCGAGGACTGATGACCCGGTAAACACTACGTGTAACCGTGGGTGAAGGTCGTAGATAAGTTTCAGCTCACGCGACCAGCCTGCATATTTGTGGATTTCGTCGATATAGAGGTATTCACCACCGCTATTTGAGAATGAGTCGGCAAATTCCAATAGAGTATGCTTTGAAAACCAAAGGTTCTCAGCCGTGATATAGATGTGCTTCTCAGGGTTGGCAGCAGCCTTGATGTGCTGGAGTATAAGTGTGGATTTTCCAACGCCGCGAGCACCGAGTATGCCAATCAGACGGCTTTCCCAGTTGATTTCATCATACAGATAGCGATGGAATGATGTTGGAGTCAGGTCCAGCAAGTCACGCATATAGTTTACAAATGATACTTCAATCATATCAGTAATGTTTTTATCGGTTAATCTGCTTCTACTTTGCAAATTTACAAAAAAATCACTTTGGAGAGGGAAAAATTTGCGAAAAAGTCACTTTTGAAAGGGATTATTGTGAGATAAAT
>CAMFSS010000047.1 GCA_945983195.1 uncultured Prevotellaceae bacterium
GCTCTGAATATCTCGACCTCTATGGCGGTCACGCCGTGATTTCGGTGGGACACTGCCACCCTCACTATGTCGAAGCATTGAAAAAGCAGGCTGAAACACTGGGGTTCTACTCCAACTCGGTGCACAACTCGCTTCAAAAGAAGCTCGCCGAGAAGCTCGGCCGCATTTCGGGCTACGACGACTATCAGCTTTTCCTCATCAACTCGGGTGCCGAGGCTAATGAGAACGCGCTGAAGCTTGCTTCGTTCCACACGGGCCGTCGCCGCGTGATTGCATTCAGCAAGGCATTCCACGGACGCACTTCACTCGCCGTTGAGGCTACCGACAATCGCAAGATTGTGTCGCCGGTCAACGACAACCACATTGTCACCTTCCTGCCGCTCGGCGACATTGATGCCGTGCTTCGCGAGCTGGCTGCCGGCGACGTGGCTGCCGTGATTATTGAGGGAATACAGGGCGTTGGAGGTGTGCAGATTCCTGCCGACGACTTCCTGCGCCAGCTCCGTAGCGCATGCGACGAACACGGCACTGTGCTCGTTCTCGATGAGATACAGTCGGGATATGGACGCTCCGGACGCTTCTTCGCGCACCAGTATTCAGGCATTCGCCCCGACATTATCACAGTGGCAAAGGGCATTGCCAACGGTTTCCCGATGGGTGGCCTGCTCATCAGCCCGAAGTTCAAGCCCGTCTACGGTATGCTCGGCACCACTTTCGGCGGCAACCATCTGGCTTGTGCCGCAGCTATTGCCGTGCTCGACATTTTCGAGAATGAGAATCTTGTTGACAACGCCCTCAATGTGGGCAAATATCTCCTCTCTGAGTTGCGCAAGATTCAGGGAATCAAGGATGTGCGCGGTCGCGGATTGATGATTGGTCTTGAATTTGAGAAGCCAATCAAGGATCTGCGCCTCCGTCTGCTCCACGAGCAGCACGTCTTCACAGGCGCAAGCGGCACCAATGTGCTCCGTCTGCTTCCGCCTCTTGTACTCACCAAAGCCGATGCCGACGAGTTCATCACACGCTTGAAGCGTGTGCTCTAAATATCATTCGCCGATGCCGTTGGCGCATCTCATGCTGCCACTGCATCGGCTGTTTTTTTCAAGAAATCAACTCATTCGTTATGAAAATTGCAATAATTGGAGCCGGAAACATGGGTGGGGCAATCGCACGCGGCATAGCACGCAGCAAAATGCCTGCAATCAAGTGCATCGCAGTGAGCAGCCCTAACCGCCACGGCGAGCTTGAAGCCCTGAAATCCGACTTTCCCGAAATAGTCACTACCACCAGTAATTCCACAGCGGTATGCGATGCCGATATGGTTGTAGTGGCCGTGAAGCCCTGGCTTCTCGATGAGGTGATGCACGAAATTGCCCCTTCGGTCGACTTCTCGCGACAAATGCTTGTGTCGATTGTGGCAGGAGTGCCACTGTCGCACCTCGCTGAGTTTGCGCCGGCAGAAATAAAGCCTGCCGTGTTCCGCCTTATCCCCAACACTGCAATTGCCGTGGGCGAAAGCATGACGTTCATCGCTTCTGCAAATGCCACCGATGAGCAGATTGCCGCCGTGAGCGACATTTTCAGCCAAATGGGCAAGGTGATGGTGGTGGAGGAGCGTCTGATGGGTGTCGGCACTGCGCTCGCTTCGTGCGGAATTGCCTATGTGATGCGGTATGTGCGTGCTGCAACTGAGGGTGGCGTGGAGCTGGGTATGCGTGCCGACGACGCAAAAAACGTGATGCTACAGACGCTTATCGGCGCAGCCCGCTTGCTTGAAGCCACCGGCAACAATCCCGAAGCCGAAATCGACAAAGTGACAACGCCGGGCGGCATTACCATTCGCGGACTCAACGCTATGGAACGCAACGGCTTCACCACAGCCGTAATCGAAGGGCTAAAAGCCTCTTGCAAATAGGTCTATTGCCCACGATGCAGAATAGCTGTTCCTTTTTTTTAACCACTAACTAAATTTCCGCTTATGTCAGTCAACAAAGTTATCCTCATAGGCAACGTCGGGCGTGACCCCGACATTCGCTACTCCGGTCCCGGACAGGCAATTGCATCTTTCTCTCTCGCCACCACCGAGCGCGGATACACTGCTGCCAACGGCACTCAAGTGCCCGAACGCACCGAGTGGCACAACATTGTGATGTGGGGCAAGAATGCTGAAATCGCCGAGCGATACATTCGCAAAGGCTCGCAGCTCTACATCGAAGGGAAGTTGCGCACTCGCACCTGGGAGGACAAGAACCAAATAAAGCGCCAAGTCACCGAAATCTACGTTGACACATTCGACTTCCTCGGCCGCAAACCCGAATAACATGAGGTGTGGGTATAAAAAAATAATCCCCGGCATCACTGCCAGGAATCGCTTACTTAATTAACCTTCTAATACCATTAACATAAACCTAAAAACTAACGTAACGCTTGTCATCTCGACAATGATTTGTTACCTTAAAATCATTTACCATGAAAACTGATGCAAAGGTAATGGTTTTATGTTATACAGCATAATTTTCAAGCAATATTTTTCTTACATTTAATGTTGTTTAACAAAACAAACCATTCCGCACATTAAACGTTACACTTTTTAACCCTCTGCGGCTTCGTGTAGTGCCAACAAAGCCTCAAACGTCAGTAAAGCTACGTATTGTTGCAGATTTAGAATTATCTCTAATGTGCGGCTTTCAGAAGCGGATTTTCTCGATTTCGCGCTGCATTGTGAGGAGTTGCTGGCGTACTTCGCGCAGGCGGTCGATAACTTCAATGCGCTTCGACACGTTTGTTCGGTTACGCACAATTTCAGCCTGTGCCGCATCGAGCTTCATGCCTTTCTCTTTGACGAGGTAATAGATTAAGCGGATAGTCTCGATATCGGCAGGTGTATATAGCCTGCGGTTCGTATCGCTGCGTTTAGGCTTTATTACTGTGAATTCATTCTCCCAGTAGCGCAGTGTGGATGCCGGCAGTCCGAGAATTGCCGCAACCTCGCTTATGCGATAGTATTTTTTGTTGAGATTATCAGTTTTTGGCATTTTTTTTGCGATAAATCTATGATATAATCCATTACGTTTGCAAAAATAATATTTTCGGCGTACTTTTGTAAATTATTTTTCCACAAAGTTGTTTGTTAGCACAAAAAAGGTGGAAACATAGCAGCCGCCTCACCCGCAGCACTGCAAAACCGTTGCACCGGGCAGGCAGCCGATGAAGAGAAAAATAAACTTGACACAAAACAATAATTTGTATAACACGTATGCTTACAGCAAAAGAAGTAAGAGAATCATTCAAGGATTTCTTCCGCAGCAAAGGCCACACAATTGTGCCATCTGCACCGATGGTCATCAAAGATGACCCAACACTTATGTTCACCAACGCAGGTATGAATCAGTTCAAGGACATTATTCTTGGCAACGTCGCGGCGAAGTTCAAGCGAGCGGCCGATTCGCAGAAGTGCTTGCGCGTGAGCGGTAAGCATAACGACCTTGAAGAGGTAGGACTCGACACCTATCACCACACCATGTTTGAGATGCTGGGCAACTGGTCGTTTGGCGACTATTTCAAGAAGGAAGCCATCGACTGGGCTTGGGAGTATCTTGTCGATGTGCTCAAGCTGAATCCCGAGCACCTCTATGCCACAGTATTTGAAGGATATGCACCCGAAGGACTGGAGCGCGACAACGAGGCCGCAAGCTACTGGGAGAAGCATCTCCCTGCCGACCATATCATCAACGGTAACCGCCACGACAACTTCTGGGAAATGGGCGATACAGGACCGTGCGGTCCATGCTCAGAGATTCACATCGACCTCCGCAGCGAGGCTGAGCGCGCAGCAAAGCCCGGGCGCGAACTTGTGAACGCCAGCCACCCGCAAGTGATTGAAATATGGAATCTTGTGTTCATGCAATACAACCGCAAGGCCGACGGCTCGCTTGAGCCGCTGCCAGCCAAGGTGATTGACACCGGCATGGGCTTTGAGCGTCTGTGCATGGCTCTGCAAGGCAAGCAGTCGAACTACGACACCGACGTGTTCCAGCCGCTTATCGGCAAGGTTGGAGAAATTGCAGGCAAGAAGTACGGCGACGACGTACACACCGATGTGGCAATGCGCGTTATTGCCGACCATGTGCGCACCATCGCTTTCTCGATTGCCGACAACCAGCTCCCGTCGAATGCAAAGGCTGGCTATGTGATTCGCCGTATCCTGCGCCGTGCCGTGCGCTACGGCTACACATTCCTCAACCTCAAGAGCGCATTCATGTATCAGCTTATCGACACACTTATCGAGTCGATGGGCGAAGCATATCCCGAGCTTGTTGCTTCGAGCGACCTCATCAAGAAGGTTATCAAGGAGGAGGAAGAATCGTTCCTCCGCACGCTTGAAACCGGAATGAAGCTCATTGAGAAGATTATGGCAGACACCAAGGCAGCAGGAAAGACTCAAATCGGCGGCAAAGACGCATTTGTGCTCTACGACACCTACGGCTTCCCTCTCGACCTTACCGAGCTTATTCTCAAGGAGAACGGAATGACTGCCGACATCGACGGATTCAACGCCGAAATGCAGAAGCAGAAGGAGCGTGCACGCAACGCCGCTGCTGTGGAAACTACCGACTGGGTCACTCTGAAAGAGGGTGAAACCGAATTCGTGGGCTACGACCTCGAAGAAATCGACACTGAGATACTCCGTTACCGCAAGGTGAAGCAGAAGAATCACGAATTTTATCAGGTGGTGCTTGCGCAGACCCCATTCTACGCCGAAATGGGAGGCCAGGTAGGCGACAAGGGTGTGCTCATCTGCGGCGACGACACAGTGGAGGTTGTCGACACCAAGCGCGAGAACAATCTACCGGTGCACATCGTGAAGCGTCTGCCAAAGGATGTGACCGAACCTGTCCATGCAGCAATCAACAAGGAGGCTCGCCAGGCTATCTGCTGCAACCACTCAGCCACACACCTTTTGCACGAAGCTCTGCGCGAAGTGCTCGGAACGCACGTGGAGCAGAAAGGCTCATTCGTCAACGACGACCTGCTGCGCTTCGACTTCTCGCACTTCCAGAAGCTGACACCCGAGGAAATACGCCAAGTGGAGGCTATCGCCAACCTCAATGTTCGTGCAGCCATTGAGCGTTGCGAATACCGCAATGTGCAAATTGCCGAATCTAAGGAAATGGGTGCAATGGCTCTCTTCGGCGAGAAATATGGCGATGAAGTTCGCGTAATCAAATACGGCTCATCAGTGGAGCTATGCGGTGGAACCCATGTGAAGAACACCGGCAACATCGGCATGATAAAGATTGTGTCGGAGAGCAGCATTGCAGCCGGAATACGCCGCATTGAGGCTATCACAGGCGCACGCGTGGAGAAGACAATTTACGACTTTGAGGACACATTGAAGCAAATCAGCTCGCTTCTGAACAACACCCCCAACGTGATTGGCGCACTCCAGAAGTCGATTGCCGAGAATGCCGACCTTCGCAAGCAAGCCGAAGAATTCTTGCAGGAGCGTGTGAAGAACCTCAAGAATGAGCTTATTGCCAAGGCTGTGAAGAAGAATGGCATCAACATTGTGGAATGCCGTGGCATACGCATTGCCGAGGTGGTGCGTGGCGTGGCATTTGCCGTGAAAGCCGAGTGCCCGGAGGACACAGTGTTTGTTGCAGCCACACAGGAGACCGGCAAGCCGATGCTTACGCTACTTATCAGCGACAATCTTGTGAAAGACGGCATGAATGCCTCGAAAGTGGTACGCGAAGCTGCCAAGTTGATTCAAGGTGGCGGTGGCGGACAGCCGCACTTCGCCCAGGCTGGAGGAAAGAACCCCGACGGTCTTTCGGCTGCCTTCGACAAGATGCTCGAACTGCTTGGCTTAGCATAAAAAAGACTATCCGCTGTGCGGAAGCCACAAGATGCTTTCGCACAGCGGTTTAGAATAGCGAGCTGCAAGGTTTTGGAATTTTTTTCGCAAAAAACATGGCGAAAATTTGCAGGAATGAAAAATTGTTCTTACCTTTGCAGTGCAAAAACGAAAAATGGCGATTTCGTCTAGCGGCTAGGACACATGCCTCTCACGCATGGAACACGGGTTCGATTCCCGTAGTCGCTACCATAACGGCAGAAAGGGAAGCTTTATGAGTTTCCCTTTTTCTGCATTTAGTGGCAAAGGACCAAGTTGACCAGGCATAGCCAATTCAGCTATTTTAGCCGGGAAACAGAAAACAACATATCATTATGGCTGATACTAAAGAACAATTTGAGCACGTGATAAACATCTGTCGCGACCTATTCATAAAGAAGCTCCACGACTATGGCGCTTCGTGGCGCATAATGCGTCCGGCATCAATCACCGACCAGATTTTTATCAAGGCCAAGCGCATTCGCACTCTCGAAATAACCAAGGAGTCAAAGGTGGGTGAAGGCATTTATCCCGAATTTATCGGAATCGTGAATTATGGCGTGATTGGATTGATTCAGCTTGAGCGCGGTTTCAGCGACAACGTCGACATCACTCCCGAAGAAGCTCTTGCGCTCTACGACAAGCACATCACAGCAACAAAGGAGCTGATGTACGCAAAGAATGCCGACTATGGCGAGGCGTGGCGCGATATGCGAATTGCTTCCTACACCGACTTGATTCTCACCAAGATACAGCGCACCAAGCAGATTGAGAACCTCGGTGGTGCCACGCTGGTATCGGAAGGTGTCGATGCCAACTACATGGACATGATTAACTACTCGCTATTTGCCCTCATCAAGCTCGAGTATGGCGAAGACTAAGAAAAAAAGTGCCGACGCCACTCCTGCACCCGAACACCCCGAAATCGGGGAGAAGCCCAAAGTTGCCGAAAAGCCCGACACCAAAGAAAAGGCAGGCAAGCAGGAGAAGCCCAAAAAGCCTGTTCCACAGACACGGATTTTCAAGGGCACGGCAGGAATTGTGACCGTGCTGCTGCTCCGACTTGTGGCTGGAGGCGTATTTGCGTTCTCAGGATTTGCCAAGGCTATCGACCCATGGGGCAGTGTGTACAAATTCGGCGAATATTTTGCAGCATTCGGATTCGCCGATTTCGAATGGTCACTGCTTTTCCTGGCAGTGTCGGCTGCCACAGTGGAATTCATGCTTGGTGTGTTCATGATTTTGGGCATCTACCGCCGGTTCACACCGGCAATGATGCTGCTTGCCATGGTGGTTATGCTGCCTCTCACAGGCTATCTTGCCATAACCGATGCCGTGGCAGAGTGCGGCTGCTTCGGCGACGCCTTGGTGATGAGCAACTGGGGCACTTTCGCCAAAAACCTTGTGCTCACGCCAATCATCGTGTATCTGTGCGTCTACAACCAGTATGTGAAAAACGTCTATGGCTTTGCCGTTCAGTGGATTGTGGCGTTTCTCTCAATGGCCTACGCGCTTGTGCTTGCATTCATAGGCTACTACATACAGCCGCTAATCGACTTCCGCCCATATCCCGACGGCACACAGCTTGTGAGCAATGAAGCCACAGGCGAAGAGCCGGAATTTGCCTTCGTGTATGAGAAGGAGGGCGAGCGGCGTACATTCGCTATCGACAGTCTGCCCGACAGCACATGGACATTTGTCGACAGGCACGAAATCACTCATTCCGCTCCGGCAGCGAATGATGCAATATCCATTACGACAATCGACGGGCATCCTGCCGACAGCGTGCTGCTGCGCACAGGCGAGCAATTGCTCCTTCTTTTCCCCGACCTGAAGAACGTGGGAATTGCCTACACCTACCTCATCAACGAAATGCACGACTATGCCCAGTCGCACGGAGTAGACGTTGCCGGACTCACATCAGGCGATTCAATAGCAGTGGCAGAGTGGAACGACCTATCAATGGCTTCCTACACACTCTATTCAATCGACGACAGCACGCTGAAGATGATAGCGCGAGGCAATCCGGCAGTAGTGTTCCTTCGCGACGGACGGGTGGTGTGGAAACGCACGCTACAGTCAATCTCGATGGACTACATAACCCGCGAGCGCGACATGGAGGGAATCGGATCCGACTTCAACCGCAGCCGTTGGCTGAAAGTGCTGTCGATAGGCTATTTTGTGCTGTTGCTGTCGCTGCTCATACTCAATCGCACGCATCTGCTTGTGCTGTTCAGTTGGAAACGGTTTTTCGGCAAGAAAAAGCCGGGAAAAGAGGATAAAAACACCGCTGAAGTGTAAAATATTGAAAAAAGCAAGCAAAAGCTAACAATGGAAACAAAATAAAAGCGTAAATTTGCAAAACGAATAAATTCAAAAAAACTTATCATATAACGAATAAAAAATTTTATTGATATGAGAAAAAACATTGTAGCAGGCAACTGGAAGATGAACACTACAGTTCCTGAAGGCGTAAAACTTGCAAGCGAAGTAAATGAGGCTCTCAAGGGTGTAACACCTAAGTGCGACGTTGTGATTGGTGTTCCTTTCACTCACCTCACTGCCGTGAAGGCTGTCATCGACAGCGACAAGCTCGGTCTTAGCGCAGAGAACTGCGCCGACAAGGTGAAAGGCGCATACACCGGCGAAGTGTCGGCAGCCATGGTAGCTTCTACAGGTGCCAACTATGTAATCCTCGGTCACTCTGAGCGTCGTGCCTACTATCACGAGACAGTGGAGATTCTTGCCGAGAAGGTGAAGCTCGCACTTGAGAACGGACTGAAGGTGATTTTCTGCATCGGCGAAGTTCTTGAGGAGCGCGAAGCCAACAAGCAGAACGAAGTGGTAGCAGCACAGCTTGCATCAGTATTCGACCTCACTGCTGAGCAGTTTGCCAACATCGTGCTCGCATACGAGCCGGTATGGGCTATCGGAACAGGCAAGACTGCAACCGACGACCAGGCTGAGGAAATCCACGCATTCATTCGCAACCTCATTGCCGAGAAGTATGGCGAGCAGGTAGCGGAGGACACTACTATCCTCTATGGCGGTAGCTGCAAGCCTTCGAATGCTAAGGCTCTCTTTGCAAAGCCTAACGTTGACGGCGGTCTGATTGGCGGCGCATCGCTCGATGCTGAGTCGTTCATGGGCATTGTGACTGCATTCTAAATCAAGGCAGCCACAACCAATCCGACCAATACGAAACTAAATATGTGAGGGCACGATGCCGTCTTTAGGCAGCGTCGTGTCCTTCTCTGATTTTTCACAGTGGTGAAACATGCGTTCCACCACTTACCACCACAAAACCTCTGGCAAATATGAAACGTCTTCTGCTCCTTTCACTTGTGGCATTCATTGCAGCCGCCGGCTCGGCACAGACTATTGTAGAACACATCGAAAGTGCTTCACAAGGCCGTGTGACGGTGACTCAGCCGTCGCAGCTCGGAGAGCGGCTCGACCCTAAAAACGGTAATCCTGAAAATGGGCTGAAAAGCGCAGGCAAGAACCGCGTGGGCTACCGCATACAAGTGTATGCCGACAAGAACCAGCGCACAGCAAAGAGCGAAGCAATGTCGCGTGAGCGTGCCTTGCAGATGCGTTTCCCCGATTTAGGCTGCTATGTAACCTACAATGCCCCTACATGGCGACTTCGCGTAGGCGACTTTGCCACACGCGAGGAGGCTGTGGAAATTATGCAGCAGCTAAAGAAGGAGTTCCCCTCCTACGCCCGTGAAATGATAGTGGTGAAAGACCGAATTAACGTGACATTATGATTCTACATAACTACGACGAAGCATTAGTTGCCGAGATTGCAGAGCACTACAAGAGGATTATTGAGCTTATCGGTGAAGACCCGGAGCGCGAAGGACTGGTAAAGACACCGGTGAGAGCGGCAAAGGCTCTTCTTGACGTGACGCGCGGTTACCGCGAGGATCCGGCAAAGATAATCAAATCGGCAGTATTCAGCCATGAAGGCTCGAACATAGTGGTGGTGAAGGACATTGAATTCTACTCGCTATGCGAGCACCACATACTGCCAATCTTCGGGAAAGATACCATTCGCTATATCCCCGATGGCAGCATGATAGGATTGAGCAAGCTTGCACGATTGGTCGACACTTTTGCCCACAGGCTGCAAGTGCAGGAGCGGCTTACGGCGCAAGTGTGCCACACCCTCTACGAAGAGCTGAAGCCGAAAGGTGTGATTGTGGTGTGCGAAGCCGGGCATCTGTGCATGAAGATGCGTGGTGTGGAGAAGCAGGACAGCCTGACTGCCACTATCGACTATTGCGGAGCTTTCGATGACGTGAATTTGCGCAATGAGTTTATGCGCTTATTGTGAGGAGATTAGAAACTTCGCGAGAAAAAAGTGCATTTTTTTCGGAATTTTTCTATCCGAAAATTTGCAGGAAATGAAAAAAGTATATAACTTTGCACTCGCAAAAACGAAACAACGATACTCGATTTTGCCAAGCGCGAAGCCAATGCGAAAATAGCTCAGTTGGTAGAGCACGACCTTGCCAAGGTCGGGGTCGCGGG
>CAMFSS010000048.1 GCA_945983195.1 uncultured Prevotellaceae bacterium
ATGGATTATGCCATGAATTTTGCATCTGACCCTGTTTTGCTGGGTTGCTTGCTGATTAAGGCCGGTGAGGCCGACGGCCAGGTTGCCGGTGCAAAGAATACCACAGGAAACGTGCTCCGTGCCGCTTTCCAGGTTATCAAGACTGCTCCGGGCATCAATGTGGTGTCGGGCGCATTCCTCATGCTTCTGCCTCCGGGATTGCCCTACGGAACAGATGGTATGCTCGTATTTGCCGACTGCGCCGTGATTCCTGCTCCACGCGCCGACGAACTCGCACAGATTGCCATATCTACTGCCAAGACCGCACGCGACATTGCCGGCATTGAGCCGCGCATTGCCATGCTCAGCTTCTCAACCAAGGGCAGCGCATCGCATGAGGTGGTCACCAAAGTGGTGAAAGCTACCGAACTTGCACGCGAAACCGACCCGACTCTTGCCATCGACGGCGAGTTGCAGGCTGATGCTGCAATTGTGCCTTCGGTTGGACTCAGCAAGGCTCCGGGCAGCACCATTGCCGGTAAGGCCAATGTGCTCGTGTTCCCCAACCTCGAAGTGGGCAACATTGCCTACAAGCTGGTGCAGCGACTTGCCGGTGCGCAGGCTGTGGGCCCGATTCTGCAAGGTCTTGCACGCCCGGTCAACGACCTGTCGCGCGGTTGCAGCCCTGAGGATATCTACAAGACTATCATCATCACATGCAATCAGGCTATCGGATTAAAGAATAATTGACTTTTCACCGCAGGGGCGCTCCAATCAAGCGTCCCTGCCAATATAAACAATCAAAAAACCAATAATTGCAACAGAAATGAACATACTGGTTCTTAACTGCGGCAGCAGTTCGGTAAAGTACAAATTAATCGAAATCAAGGCAAACCAAGTGCTTGCCGAGGGCGGAGTGGAGAAAATCGGACTTCCCGATGCTTTCATCAAATTCAAGCTCGCCGACGGTAGCAAGAAAATTCTGGAACTCAACATCAGCGACCACAACGGTGCAATAAAGTCGATTCTCGACTTGCTCACCGGCACTGAATATGGCTGCATAAAGAGCTTCAGCGAAATCGACGCTGTGGGTCACCGTGTGGTGCATGGCGGCGAGAAATTCAATAAGAGCGTGCTTATCACCGATGAGGTGATAGCAAAAATCAAGGAGTGCTACGGCATTGCTCCGCTTCACAACCCCGTGAATATGGCTGGTATCGATGCCATCACGGCTGTTCTCCCCGGAGTGCCACAAGTGGCTGTGTTCGACACTGCTTTCCACCAGACTATGCCGGCAAAGGCATTCATGTATGCCCTGCCGTATAAATACTACCAAGAGGACGGTGTACGCCGCTACGGTTTCCATGGCACAAGCCACCGCTACGTGTCGGCACGTGTGTGCGAGTTCCTTGGAGTTGACTACAAGTCGCAGAAAATTGTCACTTGCCATGTGGGCAATGGCGGCAGCATCACAGCCGTCGACTGCGGCAAGAGCGTCGACACGTCGATGGGTCTTACGCCGGTTGAAGGCCTGATGATGGGAACACGCTGCGGCGATGTCGATCCGGGAGCACTCACATTCCTCATGCAGAAGCATGGCATCAGTGCAGCCGAGATGCAGAGTATCATCAACAAGAAGAGCGGTATGGCTGGATTCTCCGAGATTTCGAGTGATATGCGTGAGATTGAGGCTGCCGTGAACAATGGCGACGAGCGTGCCAAGCTCGCCCTCGATATGTATGAGAACCGCATCGTGAAATACATCGGAGCATACGCTGCCGAAATGGGCGGAATTGATATCATCGTCTTCACCGGAGGTGTTGGCGAGAACCAGGTAGGTGTGCGTGCCAATGTGTGCCGTCCGCTCAAGTTTATGGGAGTTGAGGTCGATGAGGCTTTCAACGCCGGCATTCGCGGCAAGGAAGCCGTAATCAGCACTGCGGCATCGCGCGTGAAAGTGGTGGTTATCCCCACCGACGAGGAGTATATGATTGCCCGCGACACCGAAGCTATCGTAGAAGGACGCGAGATTGAATAATCTCCAATCCCACCCTAAAATACACAGATTCCACCGAAAGTGCCGATTCAAGCATCAGCCTTTCGGTGGAATCTGCTTTTGGCTTTTCGCTCGGGAATTTGCTGTGAAAAAGTTGATTCTATGTTTTGCGTTAGCGGACCGGGAGTTTTTGGCTGCCTGAGTTGGAGCGGAGAATGTATAGCCCCTTAGGGAGCGTGACGGTTGCTTCACCGTCAACGGTCAGTGATGCCACTCTTGTGCCGCTGAGCGAGTAGATTTCCACTGTTTCGGGGCGTGTTGTCGTCACAGTCACCATTCCGTTGCGGCAGCGTACTGCGAGTGGCTGCGATTTCGCTGTATGCTCTACGGCTTCGTTCTCATTGCTCATTTTGAGCACCCATTTACCGTCGACCTGACGCAATGTTATGTCTACATTTTCCACTGCTTCCACTTCAAGCCCGATATTCGGATCACCTACGGTGGTCGATACCACATAGTCTTCATTCAGCTTCAGAGGCGTGCCGTTGCCGCACATTTCGTAGCAGCCCGACCATGAGCGGCGGTCGATAATCTTGAAGCCGCGTCCGTCATTGAGCTTGTCGATGCGGTCGAAGTGGCGGCTGTAGGTCAGTTTTTCCTCATCGTAGTAGAGTCGCGGAGCGTCGGCAGGCTGCCAGCTTCCAAGTACGCTCGAAGCACCCACCATATATAGGTTGCCCAAGATGGAAGGATTGTCGCTGCCGCTCCATTGCATGTTGAGCCAATTCACCTTGGAGCGCAGACAGTCGAGGTAGCTGTTTTTAGCTTTAGTCATGTCGGCATTGCCATATTCGGGCCACCGCTCTGCATCTTTCACTGCTGCCGAAGCTATTTCCGCTGTAAAGTCATCAATGTAACTCTCTATGGCGGCAAACGAAGGCTTGAATTCCTCCCACCGGGCTTTCACAGCGTCCTGAAAAGCCGGGAATTTTGCAATTTCGCCAATCCAGTGCTGGTGAAAATTGGTCTTTTCATATATGAAGTTTTCGCCACTGCGCCAAAAAGAGTTGCCGAAATCCCACACAGGACCAAAGATCAGCCGGGTGTCGGTACCGCGTTCCTTGTGCCAGTAGCAGCTTCCGTGGAACGACTCCCCATTGTCGGTAACCTCCTGGGTGATGTAGAATTTCACAAGCTCATTGATGTCGATATATTTCTGCCATTCGGTCGATGTCTTGTCATCGGCATATATTGCTGCGTCTACGGCTTTGACAAGATTAATGAGATACTCTTTCTGAACGTCCGACAGCACCTCGGGAGTCTTGTGGGTGAAGCGCATCACCTCTCCTGTGCCGCAGTTTTCGCGAATCTTCACTTGTGCCGGGTCATCGTAGTTGTCGATTTCCACCAGCCAGCCGCCGGTGATGGCTTCGGCATCGGTTTCCTCGTCGGCTTGTTCCACAATGTCGACACGGTTGGAATCCACGCGGATAAGTTCGGTGAGGAAATACAGTCCTATGTAGTCGCCGTTGAGAATCACCTCCACCGGTCGCTGCGCCGGAGTCCATGCAAGACCTATTCGGCGGCTTACTTCAAATCCCACAGCATTGCGCAGAAAGCCGAGATTGTCGTCGGCATTGGCGAGCAGACCGAAATGCTTGCTTTTCTTCATTCCGAGCAGCGGCTGCTTCGAGTCGAGTTTCAGTCGGTAGGGCTTCTTGTTGAAGCCGGTCCAAGTGTAGTTGCCACGACCGCGAATCTGCATTGTCAGCGGTGCTTCGGCTGAGCCTATCGAGGTGTATCCGCTCAGCCCCATTGCATCGAGATAGTAGGTGGCAGTGAGATAGTCCTCTTTCGAGGTGATTGGGGCATTGCCGGCGGTGTTGATGTGCAGCACAGGCAAAGTGCCCGAAGGCGACACGGCAAAAGAGCATATTGCCGTGATGGCAGCAACAAGAGTGAGAAATAGTCTTTTCATCATAGTTTGTAGTTTTTTGGGGTATTGTGGTTTGTCGTTTGCAAAATTACACAAAATTAGTCGGGGAATGTTCCACAAAAAGTGTCTTTTTTTACAGAGTGGGAGAGATGATGAATTTTTCCACCACATGCGCCACACCGTCCTCCTCGTTGCTGTAGGTTATGTAGTCGGCTGAATCCTGCACTTCGGTCGACGCATTAGCCATTGCTACGCCAAGACCGGCAAATTCTATCATGCCCTTGTCGTTGTATCCGTCGCCGCAGGCAATCACCTCCTCGCGCTTTATGCCGAGTTTTTCGATAAGTTTCTCAAGCGAATTAGCCTTTTCTATGCCAGGAGGAACGCACTCCAAGAAAAAGCCTGCCGAGCGGTAGACCGACAGCCTCCCCTTGAGCATCGCTGCAAGGCGCAATTCCAACTGGTGCAGCGGCTTTGGGTCGCCCACAATCAGGCATTTGTTGATGGGGAATACAAGCTGGTGCTTGAAGTCGGAGTATTCCACCACAGGCATTTTGTTGATGAAAGCCTCGTGCAGCACATATTTGTTGGCTTTCTTTGTGGCTGCAATCCCTTCGCCCTGATAGGTGAGAATTTCCATTCCGGCAGCTTTCGCCTCGTCGTGCAGTGTAGGCACCAAGTCGGGGTTCAGTTCTTGGTTGAACACCGTGTCGCCGGTAGCGCAGTCAATGACCCTTCCACCATTGTAGGCGAGAATGAATCCGCCGTAGTCCTTCAGCTTCAGTTGCGCGGCAAGTGGGGTGATGCCGTAGGTGGGGCGTCCTGAAGCAAGCACCACCTTCACGCCCATTGCTTGAGCCTTCATCAGTGCGCTGTGTGTGCGTGGCGTCACTTCTTTCTTCTCGTTGGTCAGTGTGCCGTCGAGGTCGAGCACAATCATTCTGTATATCATTCCTTGTAAGCTTTTTTGCGTGTTATGTGATTTTCTCCTGCAAAGTTAATGCTTTTATCATTTCCCCTTCATCGTTTAGGCTACAATTCTTCTTCATTCTGCCTTATTTCTGCCTTATTTCGGCGTTATTTGGTTAAATGTCAACTAAAAATGTGCCGGTGGCTTTGCAGATTGCAGAAAAATTCATAACTTTGCCGCGCTTTTTATGACAACTCCCGTGTGATGGTAAATTAAGGAGCAAAATGACTTAATTTTTAGTAACACAAACAACAAAACAAGAAATGAAAACATTCCAACTCACAGCCGAGCCTCGCACAGTGCTCGGAAAGAAGGCCAGCAAGGCACTTCGCAACGAAGAGAAAATCCCTGTAGTCCTCAATGGCGGCAAGGTCGTTGACCTTCCTTTTGCCGGAAAGCTTGAAGAGGGTCAGAAGGTAGTAGAGCTTTGCAACAACAAGGGTATCGTCACTACCGACCTTACAGTTACTGCCGAGGCAGTTCGCAAGCTTATCTACAGCCCCGATATTTATGCAATCGTGGTGACAGTGCTTGGGGGGATGATGCTCGCTATCCTCAAGGTGCTCCAGTTCGACCCAGTTACCGAGAAGGTGCTCCTCATCGACCTTCTTGAGGTGTCCGATGATAAGCCGGTGGTTATGGAAGTTCCTGTGAAGCTCGAGGGTCACGCCGAGGGTGTTAAGGCCGGTGGTAAGCTTGCTCTTTCTATGAAGAAGCTCAAAGTGCGTGCCATCTTCACCAACATTCCTGAGCGCATCATTGTCAATGTTGACAACATCAAGCTTGGTCAGACTCTTAAGGTGGGCGACCTCCACTATGAAGGACTTGAGCTGGTTAACGCCAAGAATGCTGTGGTTTGCGCCGTTCAGTTGACTCGTGCAGCTCGTGGTGCACAGGCCGCTGCAGCAGCTAACGCTTAATCCACTTCCGCTGAAGAATGAAATTTCTGATTGTAGGGCTGGGTAACATCGGCAGTGAATACCGTGACACCCGGCACAACATAGGATTTAACGTATTGGATGCCTTGGCTGAGGCATCCAATATTTCTTTTAGCACTCAGCGTTATGGCGACGTGGCTACGATGAGGCTGAAGAATCAGAATCTTGTGTTGCTGAAACCGTCCACCTACATGAATCTCAGTGGCGATGCCGTGCGCTACTGGAAGAACAAGGAGAACATTGAGGTCGAGAATATTCTTGTGGTAGTCGACGACTTGTCGCTGCCCTTTGGTGCTCTGCGAATGAAGGGCAAGGGGAGCGATGGCGGTCACAACGGACTGAAGCACATCAACCAGATGCTTGGCACTGAAGCCTATCCCCGGTTGCGCTTCGGAATCGGCAACGACTTTCCGCGCGGTGCACAGATTGACTATGTGCTCGGTCACTTCACAGCCGAGCAGCGTGAGCTGATGCCCGAGCGGCTAAAGGTGGCTGTGGAGGCCATAAAGAGCTTCTGTCTGGCAGGACTGCCGTTCACTATGACGCACTTCAACAACAAATAGCGAAGAGGGAAAGATGAAGGACGAGGTAAGAATCGACAAGTGGCTGTGGGCTACACGCATCTTCAAGACACGCACCATCGCTTCCGATGCCTGCAAGAAGGGGCGTGTGACCATCAACGGACAGAATGTGAAACCCTCGCACGGCATTCGTGTGGGTCAGGTGGTAGATGTGCGCAAGCCGCCGGTAACCTACTCATTCGAGGTGCTTGGGCTGATTGAGAATCGCGTAGGTGCCAAGCTGGTGCCTGATTATCTGAAGAATGTGACACGCCGCGACCAGCTTGAGCTTCTTGAAATGGTGAAAATAAGCGGATTTGTCAATCGGCAGAAGGGACTTGGTCGCCCCACCAAGAAGGAGGGGCGCGAGCTGGCACAGTTCACCGAAACTGCCTTCTTCGGCTTCGATGATTTCGATGACGATTTCTTCGATGATGACGAAGAAGAGTGATTTTGAAGCCTATTGGGGCACTTTGACTGGTTATTGTCTTATTTTGGGAGATATGTAGCATTATTTTTTCAGAAATTATGCGTAAATTTGCCAATAGTTAAGGCACACAGCTCCCGATGCGGACAGCAGTGAGCGAGTTATTTTGACTTTGAGATTACTGTTTTTACAATTAACAATAAACTTAAAAAATATCAACTGAAATGAAAGGTAAGATTTTGGTGACGGGTGGAACTGGTTACATCGGTTCGCACACCGTGGTTGAGCTCCAAGCCGCCGGATATGAGGTGGTGATTATCGACAATCTCTCAAACAGCAACAAGGAAGTGCTTGATGGAATCGAGAAGATTTCGGGCATTCGTCCTGTGTTCGTCGAGGCTGATTGCACCGATATGGCAGCGCTCACTAAGTTGTTTGATGAAAATCCGGGCATTAACGGAATTATTAACTTTGCAGCAAGCAAGGCTGTGGGAGAGTCGGTGCAGAAGCCGCTTCTCTACTATCGCAACAACCTTGTTACTCTTGTAAATCTGCTTGAGCTTATGCCGAAATACGGCACCAAGGGAATTGTGTTCTCTTCATCGTGCACCGTCTATGGCGAGCCCGACGTGAATCCGGTCGACGAGACTGCTCCAATCAAGAAGGCTACATCGCCCTACGGCAATACAAAGCAGATTTCGGAGGAGATAATAAGCGACTATATCACTTCAGGTGCTCCTATCAAGAGCATTTTGCTGCGCTATTTCAACCCCGTGGGTGCTCACCCAAGTGCTGAAATTGGCGAACTTCCCAATGGCGTGCCCCAGAATCTTATCCCATTCCTCACTCAGACGGCAATTGGAATCCGCAAGGAGTTGAGCGTATTCGGAAATGACTACAACACACCCGACGGCTCGTGCATTCGCGACTTCATCAATGTGGTTGACCTTGCAAAGGCTCACGTGAAGGCTCTTGAGCGTATGCTTGAGGACAAGAGCGATGAGAAACTTGAGGTGTTCAATCTTGGTACCGGCGTAGGCCTTTCAGTGCTTGAGCTTATCAATGCATTCGAGACTGCTACCGGTGTGAAAGTTCCACACAAGATCGTTGGTCGCCGCGAGGGTGATATTGAGAAGGTTTGGGCTAATCCCGACCGCGCCAATAATGTGCTTGGCTGGAAGGCTACCACTTCTATCGAGGACACTATGCGCTCAGCTTGGAACTGGCAGCTCCGTCTGCGCGAGCGTGGCATAATGTAATTGTTGACCAATTGGCTAATATAGAAATCGTCATTAACTGAGATAAGATTAACGCGTATGGAAATTCTTCAGAAGCGCATTGCAAGCGATGGCATATTTCTCCCCGGAGGGGTTTTGAAAGTAGATGGATTCCTTAACCATCAAATCGACCCCGTGCTTATGGAGCAGATTGGCGAGGAGATAGCACGTCTTTTTGCCGGAAAGGGTATCACCAAGATTCTCACCATCGAGGCGAGTGGTATTGCTCCGGCTGTGATGGCAGGACTTAAGATGGGTGTGCCTGTGGTGTTTGCAAAGAAGCGTCTGCCACGCACAATCACCGAGTCCTACACATCGCGTGTAAGTTCGTTCACCAAGGGTAAGGAGTATCAGCTCATAGTTGACCGCCGCTATCTTTCGAAGGACGACAATGTGCTCTTTGTCGACGACTTCCTTGCCTATGGCAATGCTGCCATTGGCATTATCGATGTGTGTCGGCAGGCTGGCGCACGTGTCGCGAACATGGTGTTTGTAATCGAGAAGGAGTTCCAAGATGGACGTCAGCGGATACTTGAGCATGATGCGTCCATTCACATTGAGAGCCTTGCTGTGGTGCAATCGCGCGAAATCACTGAGCGCGACTGCAAGTTTATGCAGATGGCAATCGACCTCTCGGTGGAGAATGTGAAGAATGGCGGAGGCCCGTTTGGTGCCGTGATTGTTCGCGACGACAAGGTGATTGCTACCGGAGTGAACCGCGTTACAGCCAATCACGACCCCACTGCACATGCCGAGGTTAGTGCCATTCGCAATGCTTGTCAGGCAATTGGTGACTTCAAGCTCGATGGGTGCGTAATCTACACATCGTGTGAGCCGTGCCCCATGTGCCTCAGTGCAATCTATTGGGCAGGCATCAGCAAAATCTACTATGGCAACACCAAGCAAGATGCCAAGATGATTGATTTCGACGACTCTTTCATTTACGATGAAATTGAGAAGACAACCGACCGGCGTTCGATTCCGGCAATTGCCCTGATGCGCAAATCGGCTCAGAAGGCATTCGCCGACTGGATGGCTAAGGCTGACAAAATCGAGTATTAGTCAATCGCTATAATCACTAAAAAAGCTGTGCCGAAATAACCGGCACAGCTTTTTTTGGTATTTTCACTAAGCAGCGGGTGCTCTCAGGTGCTGTTGCAGCGAGTGTCAGCCGAGGCTGTTGAGCACATTGCGGATTTTCTCGTAGGTGGTTATGCGCGTGGGCACAAGTGGGAGTCGCAGCTCATTCTCGATGAATCCCATGGCATTGAGCAGACACTTCACTCCGGCAGGATTGCCGTCGACGAATAGCAGGCTGAACAGTTCGGTGAATCGGTGGTGAATCTGTAGAGCCCTCTCATAGTCGCCTTCAAGAGCAAGACGGACCATGCGGCTGAATTCGCGTGGGAAAGCATTGCCAATCACCGAGATAACGCCCACTGCACCGAGGGTGATAAGTGGGAATGTTATGCCGTCGTCACCCGAGATGACCATAAAGTCGCGGGGCTTGTTCTTGATAATCTCGTCCATCTGCGAAATGTTGCCCGATGCCTCCTTCACGCCTATGATGTTTTCAAAGTCGCGTGCCAGTCGCAGGCAAGTTTCGGGCGACATATTCACGCCGGTGCGTCCGGGCACGTTATATAGAATCACCGGTACGGGTGATGCCTCGGCAATTGCTTTATAGTGCTGATATATGCCTTCTTGCGATGGCTTGTTGTAGTAGGGTACGACTGAAAGAATTGCGCTGAATGGCGACAGGTCGGTGGTTTTCACTGCATTGACCACAGCCATAGTGTTGTTGCTGCCCACACCAAGCACAAGTGGAACACGTCCGTGCACACGCTCAACCACGAAGTTGCGCACATCAATCTGCTCTTCAGGTGACAGTGTAACGGTCTCGGCAGTAGTTGCAAGCACTACAAGATAGTCAATTCCATTCTGTATCTGATACTCAAGGAGTCGGGCAAGTGCATCATAGTCTACTGATTTGTCGCTCTTGAAAGGAGTTATGAGTGCCACTCCCATTCCCTTTAAGTTGATTCCTGCCATATATATGGATTTATAGAGTTCCTAATTTTGATTACTCTGCAAAATTAGTGATAAAACCCAAAAAGAGCAATTTTTAATTGAAAAAATAGCTAAAACAATAATGATAAATAACAGCGTTTCCTTCATGT
>CAMFSS010000049.1 GCA_945983195.1 uncultured Prevotellaceae bacterium
TCAATGGAACAGTGCGTATACGCATCACCGGCGACCGTGCCCGCCTCACCATAAAAGGCCGTACCGTGGGCGATACCCGTAGTGAATTTGAATACTCAATTCCCGTAGCCGATGCCGAAGATATGCTTCACACCCTTTGCGAGCAGCCTGTCATCACCAAGTCCCGCTACATTGTACCTTTTGCCGGAAACACTTGGGAGGTAGACGAGTTCCATGGTGCTCTCGAAGGGCTTACAATTGCCGAAATTGAGATTCCTTCATCTGACTATAAATATGCCGTACCGGCTTTTGCCACGCGGAATGTCACCGACGATAGCCGGTTCTACAATTCAAATCTTGTAGGCAAATCATTCAGCGACCTTGAGCTCTAATGCCACGACATTCTCCACATGGTGCGTGTGAGGGAACATATCGACCGGCTGAACGGCAGTGACGCGATATTTTGCATCGAGCAGTGCGAGGTCACGCGCCTGGGTTGCTGGATTGCAGCTCACGTACACTATCCTCTTAGGCTCAGCCTCAAGTATCACATTCACCACATCGCCGTGCAGTCCTGCTCTTGGAGGATCCACTATCATCACATCGGGCTTGCCATGCTCTGATATGAATTCTGCGGTGAGAACATCTTTCATATCGCCTGCAAAGAATGTAGTGTTGTCGATTCCGTTGACTCGCGAATTGAGCTTGGCGTCTTCAATGGCTTCGGGAACATACTCGATGCCTATCACTTTCCGTGCCTTGCGTGCCACGAAATTGGCAATAGTTCCGGTGCCGGTATAAAGGTCATAAACACATTCCGTGCCTGTGAGGCGTGCAAACGAGCGTGCCACCTTGTATAGCTCATAAGCCTGAAGCGAATTGGTCTGGTAGAACGACTTCGGTCCTATGCGGAAGCGCAAGCCCTCCATTTCCTCCTCAATGTAGTCGCGGCCTCGATAGACGTGTATCTCCTGGTCGCCGATTGTATCGTTCACCTTCAAGTTGACCACATAGAGCAGCGATGTGATTTGTGGGAATCGCTCGGCTATGGCTCCCATCACATCTTCAATTGCCACTCGGTTTTCCTCACCGAAAACCACTATGAGCATCAGCTCTCCCGTACTGGTTGTGCGCACCATCAGCGTGCGCATCACTCCCTGCTGTGCCTTCAGGTCGTAGAAGCTGTAGCCTTTCTCAATGGCGTAATGGCGGATAAACAGGCGCAATTCATTCGAAATGTCTTCTTGCAGCCAGCATCGCTTTATGTCGAGCACCTTGTCAAAAGCGCCGGGAATGTGGAATCCCAAGGCATTGCGGTCGGGAAACTCCTCTCCGCTGTTCATCTGCTCAAAAGTGAGCCACAGGCGGTTGCTGAATGTAAATTCAAGCTTGTTGCGATAGTGCTGTGTATGTGCCGACCCGAGTATAGGGCTTACTTCGGGCAGTTCCACTTTTGCTATGCGCTCAAGGGCATCAGTCACTTGCTGCTGCTTGCAACGTAGTTGGTATTCGTAGGGCAGATGTTGCCATTTACAGCCTCCACACACGCCAAAATGCTCGCAAAATGGTTCTTGACGCAGCTCGCTCGGCTTCACCATACGCTCTATGTGACCCTCGCCATAGCTCTTTTTCTTCTTGTCGAGCTTCACATCTACAATGTCACCCGGTGCCCCATACGGAATGAACACTACCATTTCGTCGACTCGCGCAAGGCTCTTACCCTCGGCTGCAACTCCCGTTATTTCTACGCCCTCAAGCAAGGGCAATGCTTTCCTTTTCCTGCTCAAAACTCAATTTTTTTATTGTTTGCAATCACGAAAACGAATCATTGCATCGCAAAAGCCCATGAATGAATCAAAAAGCCCACATCGCGCCACCAAAAAGCAAGTAATTGCGTTTTCGTGTTGCAAAATTACACAAAATTTATGCAAATCGAAAGCAGAGCACCACATTTATTTGTGTGCTATGCTGAGTGCAGCCAAATTTATCTAAAATTTGTGCAAATCGAAAGCAGAGCACCACATTTATTTGAGTGCTATGCTGAGTGCCGCCAAATTTATCTAAAATTTGTGCAAATCGAAAGCAGAGCACCACATTTATTTGTGTGCTATGCTGAGTGCAGCCAAATTTATTTAAAATTCCACACATTTCAATTATCCCAATCGGTCACTCCACTCCCCTATCCATTCCATCTCCTCCATCGCTCCGACCATCGTGCCAAAAAAATCCCTGCGCCGAATGTGGCGCAGGGATTGCAAGCTGTGAGTTAGGATTAAAATAGTATCTTTTGTGCCACCGGTTTCCCAGCGGTAGAATACTGTTCAATTACTTTCCGCCTTGCTCGTAGTAGAGTGTGCGTGAAGGCTGGTCGCATACCTCAGCCGGACCAAAATACTGGATAGGACCGGGGTAAACGTAGCATGTGTTCTCAGCCCACTCTGCACGGTGCTGTGCAAATTTCTGGAATGGTGCACCGTCAAGGTCAACGAGTGCCTTTTGGATCACAGGCTTCATCTTGCCGTTGCGACGCTCCATATTCATCATCATAGTGATAGGAATACCACCGGCAATCCATTGTACTGATGGCTTGGTGAGGTTGCGTATCGACGACATGTAGCCGGTAGCTCCGCAGTTGATAAGCTGGGCTGCATTGTAGCCGAGTGCATAGCAGTAGTCAGCATCGAAGTTCGAAGGATCTGCGCAGCGTCCCTCATATCCGAAGAAGTGGTGGAGTGCAGAGAACTTGCCTACATACTCGCCTGCTTCCTTCATCTCCTTGAGCTTCTTGCCTACCATTTCGCTGAGCAGCTTCTCGGTCTCGATAAGCGATACCTGTACGTTTCCGTGCGGGTCGCGGTCGAGTGAAAGCTGACGGGCAACGCCCACCGGGAGGCTCTCGAATGTAGCTGCATTGTCGGCTGAAAGATGCTCTATCACGAATGCACGCTGAGCTTCAGCATCGAGTGCTGCAAATTCAGGACTCTTGGCAAGCAAGTCATTAAGCTCGGCGATAAGTGCCTTCATTGCCGGGATAAACTCGATAAGTCCCTCTGGGATAAGCACTGTTCCGAAGTTGTTGCCATTGGCGGCACGCTTGGCTACTACGCCTGCAATGTCGGCAACGATGTCGTTGAGTGTCATCTTCTTTGCCTCTACCTCCTCCGAAATCACGCAATAGTTAGGCTGGGTCTGGAGTGCGCACTCAAGTGCAATGTGCGATGCCGAGCGGCCCATAAGCTTGATGAAGTGCCAGTATTTCTTTGCTGAGTTGCAGTCGCGCTGAATGTTGCCGATTACCTCAGAGTAAACCTTAGTTGCAGTGTCAAAACCGAAAGAGGTCTCAATCAAGCCGTTCTTCAGGTCACCATCGATTGTCTTCGGGCAGCCGATTACCTGCACACCTGCATTCTTTGCCTTGTAGTACTCTGCAAGTACGCAAGCATTGGTATTTGAGTCATCACCACCAATGATTACGAGAGCCTTGATGTTGAGTTCCTTGAGAATCTCAAGTCCTTTCTCGAATTGCTCCGGCTCCTCAAGCTTGGTGCGACCCGAACCGATGATATCAAATCCACCGGTGTTGCGGTATTGGTCGATAATCTCGGCTGTGAGTTCCATATAGTTGTGGTCAACAAGTCCACCGGGACCCATGAGGAAGCCAAAGAGTCGGCTGTCCTTGTTGATAGCCTTTACGCCATCGAAAAGTCCGCTGATTACGTTGTGTCCGCCCGGAGCCTGGCCACCCGAAAGAATCACTCCCACATTGATGGGCTGTGCCTTCGCTGTCTTGGTGGTTTTCTCAAATGTCAATTCGGGAAGTCCGTAGGTGTTGGGGAACAATTTCTGAATCTCTTCCTGGTCGGCTACCGACTGTGTTGGCTCGCCTTCTACAGCTTTCACTGCTCCCCAAAGTGCTGAGGGCAATTTGGGTTGATAAGCAGCACGAGCTTTCTGTAATGCGCTCTTTTTTGTCATAAGTCTATGTATATTTTTATATAAAATTTGTTCGATTTCGGTTGTTGCTGCAAATTTCGTAAAAATTTAGTATTCCTGCAACAAAATATTAACTAAAATGACCCTCCACAAAGTAAAAAAATGCTACAAGGGCTAAATGGCACTTGCTGCATTGTCGCCGGCAACCACTATTGTAGCATCATCGGCGTGCAGATACCGCTGGGCAAGTTCTATAAGCTCCTCGGAAGTTACGGCTGCTATCTCCTCCACCTGACGGTTGAAATATTCTTTGTCGACACCGAAAAACAGCATCGAGTCGATGTATGATGCTATCGAGAAGGGCGTGTCGAGTGTCTTTGCCAAATCGCTCATCATGTATTGCTTCACCATGTCAAGCTCATCCTCCGGTATGGGCTCGTGCCTTAATCGCTCTATTTCACTTTTCACCTCCGCAATCAGCGGTCGCACATAGGCATTGTCGCACTCCGTGGCTATGGCTATGTTTGCCACCGATGCACGCCCCAGCAGGCTGGCGGTAATTCCGTAGGTGTAGCCTTTATCCTCCCGCACATTGCTCATCAAGCGGCTGCCAAAATAGCCTCCAAGTGCCATAATCAGCACCCGAAGCTTGATGTAGTCGGCGTGTCCGCGTCCGGGGGCAGGCATGAACATTGATATGCCCGACTGCACCGCACCTTCGCGGTGTATCATGGAAAATCGAGTTTCGCTCCTACGCACCGCCGACTGATGCGGTTCGGGAACTCCATATCCCACCGGAATGGCACCAAATGTATCAGCCACAAGCCGGTAAACCTTGTCGGTTATCTTGCCCGAGAGCACAACGGTGCAATTCTGCGGTTGGTAATAGCGGTGGTGAAACGCCCTGAGGTCATCAATGCCAAGTTTGTCGAAATGCTCGTCTACTATGTTTCGTGCCAATGGGTGACTGTCACCGAAAAAGAGGCGCGATGCTTCAAGGTTGGCTATGTATTTCACTTTGTCACGAGCCGTCTGGTAGGCACTCCGCATTTTTCCGTTGACGAGCGCAAACTCTTTCTCCGGGAAAGACGGGTGCATTATGATGTCGGCAAGCATTGGCAACATACCTTCGGTGCAGCGGTTCAGTGTATGTAGTGTGATTTGTGTATGGTGGTCGAGACACCGCGAGCCAAACCACGAGCCATAGTAGTCGAGCTTCTCTGCCACATCTTGTGATGTGTATTTCGCACTGCCATGCACGGTCATCGAAGCAAGCAGGGTGGCTGCCATAGGCTTTGCCTCATCAAAGGAGCCTCCACCGAAAGCCACTGCTATACGGTTTATGTCGTGGGCGCAGCCGTCGACCACATAAATGCGCACACCGTTTGCCAGCACCTCAGGCTCGTTGATATTGAGGTGCATGGTGCTGAATGTCTTTATCTCTGGTTGTTGGGTATAGTCTGGTTGCATGGGCACTCTCCTATTTCGCACGCTGCACGTAGAGCTGCGTGTTTTCATATTTAGTCACTTCAATTGCATCGCCTGCATCAATGAAATCATGTATCGAAACAGCATCGAGCATGGTGCCGTCTACTTCAATTTTCCCCGACGGACGCAGCACCGTGAGAGCCTTACCCTTTTTTCCAAGGAAACGCACGATGTCGGTTGGCACGCCAATATATCCGTCGCTGATGTCCTGCTCCTTCTGCAATGCCATGTCACGCATAGGGCCGTCTTTGCGCAGTGCGCTGCCAAAAGCCCAAATCACAACCACCAGTATCACGGTGATTGCCAATAGCGATAGCAATATTATCAATTCAAGTGTCATTTCGATATGGTAAAATGTTTTCAAGTTTTGTTTCTGCAAAAATACACATTATCCGCGAAAAATGGCCGACATAGACAGAAAAATCATTCCTTTTTCTTTTTGAGCCACACCGGGACGAGTGCCAGACCGAGCACAAGGTAGATGTAGTAGCTCACTACGCGCCACAGAAGCATTATTATCATTGCAAGCGTGGCGGTGGGTATCATGTCGGCATAATACTGAGTGAATAGCCACTCTCCGAGTCCGCTGCCACCTGGCGTAGGACACACCATCAGCACAAGCCACACCACGGCCTGACGCGAAAACACCAGCCAAAGGTCGCTCCCCTGCAGGAATCCCCAAAACAGTGCACACACCAGCAGATAGCGCGGCACCCACAGCAATGCCGTACCGCCGAATGCCCGCAGCCACCACACAAGGCTGCAATGGCGCAAATCGTGCGATGCAGCCACCATATTGTCGGTCATCTGCTCCGCCTGAGGTTTCCAGCGGCGCAGAAGCGGCAGTTTGAAGAGGCACAAAAGCATACGCTTTATAAGCATCGGCTTCACAATAATGCCCACATAAAGCACAATGGTCCACACAGCTATCACCGCGTATATTCCCCAAAACACCCACTGTATGCCCACAGAGAACTCCTCAGCCACACTGCCAAACAGACTGTCGAGTGGCGTAAACAGCACAACCAGCGGACACGAGAGGACGAAAAACAACTCATCGAGAAACAGCGTCACTATCATCAGCGTGGTTGCGCGTCCGAAGTTGATGCCCTGCATATTCATGAACACCATCGCCACGCTGCTGCCGCCCACGGCACTCGGAGTGACTGCCGATGTGAATTCACACATCATGCACACCTTCAGAGCCGGCCACCATGTGAGGTCGCCATCGGTTATTGCTCGGTAGCGCCACGTCATACCCACCTCACGCAACACCATCATCAGCACCACCACAGCAAGACACGCTGCCGTGCGACGGGTGAGCGGCACAGCCGTGAGGTCGAAATTGCTGAATTCCCCGGCAAACATCCACACCACCACTCCGATGCCGAGCAGCACCGGCAGCAGAAAATGAATGGGGCTGAATCCTCCAATGCGTCTACGTCCACCTTCTGTCATTCTATCTGTCATTTGGTTTTCCATTCTCCAAAATTACACATATTCCACGATATTTCCATCAATATGCCTCCAAAAATGAAAAGAATAGGCTCTGTGGGCTGTTTGGTTTTGCTATTAACAAAAAAAATCGTAACTTAGCGGAATATTTTGAAACTGATGTTTTTTAGTGCCTATTGGCACACTATTTATTATTAAAACCGAAAATAATGGCTGAAGACAAAAAAATACGCGTTGGAATCACCCAAGGGGATACCAACGGAATCGGATATGAAGTTATTCTAAAAACGCTTGCCGACGGACAGATGTGCGAGCTGTGCACCCCTGTGGTGTACGGCTCTTCAAAAATCGCTGCTTATCACCGTAAGGCTCTCGACATGCCGCAAGTGCAATTCAACAATATCGACAATGCACAGAAAGTGCGTGATGGTGTGAACAATCTGGTTGAAGTCGCCGATGGCGAAGTGAAAATCGAGCTTGGGGTGCCGAGCGAGGCTGCCGGTCAGGCGGCTTTCACAGCTCTTGAGCGTGCCGTCGCCGACCTTAAGGACGGTCTTATCGACGTGCTTGTAACTGCTCCTATCAACAAGAACAACATTCAGAGCGACATGTTCCATTTCCCCGGTCACACCGAGAATCTCGAAGCAGCTCTTGGCTACGGCAAGAAGTCGCTGATGATTCTTTTCAACGACTTCATCAAAGTGGCTCTCGTCACCACTCATCTGCCTGTTTCGAAAATCTCTGAAGCAATTTCGAAAGATGTGATTCTTGAGAAAATCAAGATCTTCAACAATTCCTTGAAACGCGACTTCGGCATTGAGCGTCCGCGTATAGCCGTGCTTGCCCTCAATCCTCATTCGGGCGACAATGGGCTGCTCGGCTCGGAAGAGAAGGAAATAATCACTCCCGCCATCGAAGAGGCATACGCCCAGAAAATCACATGCTTCGGGCCCTACGCTGCCGACGGTTTCTTCGGCAACGCACACTACAAGAAATTCGACGGCGTTCTCGCCATGTATCACGACCAGGGGCTTGCACCGTTCAAGACCATCGCAATGGAGAGTGGAGTTAACTTCACCGCCGGGCTGCCGCATGTGCGCACATCGCCCGACCACGGCACCGGTTACGACATTGCCGGCAAGAATCTCGCTTGTGAAGACTCCTTCCGCGAGGCTATCTACCGCGCCATCGACATTTTCCGCTGCCGCAGCAATGAGGCTGAAATTCACCGCAACCCGCTTCGCCGCCAGTATTTCGACAAGAGCAACGACAATGTGGTGCTCGACCTCTCGAAAGACGACGATGACGATGCTGCATCAAAATAATTAATCGCATTAATACCAAAAATTTCGAAGATTATGAATTATGCAATTATAGCTGCCGGCGAAGGCTCACGCCTCGCACAGGAAGGCGTGAAAAAGCCGAAACCGCTCGTTGAATTGAATGGCGAGCCAATGATTGGCCGACTTATCAATGTGTTCACCCGATGCAACGCCGAGAGTATAAGCGTGATTGTCAACAATGAAATGAAGGAGGTGAAAGCCTATCTCGACACACTCAACCCCGGTGTGCCCTTCAATGTGGTGGTCAAGTCTACACCCAGTTCGATGCACAGCTTCTTCGAGCTGAGCCGTGTGATGCAGAAGGGCAAATTCTGCCTCACCACTGTCGACACCATTTTCCGCGAGGAGGATTTCGCCAAATACATTGCCGCTTTTGAAGCCGATACATCAAGCGACGGCATGATGGCTGTCACCCCTTTCATCGAGGACGAAAAGCCCCTCTACGTCGATGTGGACGACTCAATGAGCATTCGCGCATTCCGTGACGCAGCCTACGAGGGGGCACGTTTCATCTCGGGCGGAGTGTATGCCCTCAACGACAAGGCCATAACTGTGCTTGAGGACTGCATGAACCGCGGCGTGGCGCGTATGCGCAACTTTCAGCGCGCGCTCATCGACGCCGGATTGTGCCTAAAGGCTTATCCGATTGAGAAAATCGTCGATGTCGACCATGCAGGCGACATTGAGGTGGCTGAACGATTCCTGCGTGGCGAATAGCGACCATATTGATAATCACTGCGCTGAGTCACTTTTATTCTGAATTTCTTACTTTACATTAATTAGATACATCATGGCAGATATAGAAATTGCCGGCATTATGCGAGCCGGTGCCTATTCGCCCAATCACATCGGAAACGATGCAGCCATTTTCAACGCCGCTGCCGAGCAACTGCGCAAGCGTGGCTATGTGGTCAACATCTACAGCGAGGAGCAATTCAAGCTCAACGAAATCAAAGAGAACGTAATTCTTAACATGTGCCGTGAGCAGACCTCAATCGCAAAGCTCCAGCAGCTTGAAGACCAAGGCAAATTGGTTATCAATTCAGGCTACGGCATTGAGAATTGCACGCGCGAGCGTATGACGCGCATTCTTCTCGGCAACAATATTCCATACCCCGACAGCCTGATTGTCGACACCAACGAGGCTGTCAAGCCTCTGCTGAAAAAGAGCGGCTTCCAAAGCTGCTGGATTAAGCGAGGCGATTTCCACGCTATGCACAAGGAGGATGTGAGCTATGTGCGACACCCCGAGGAGGCACAAGAAGTGCTTCAAGAGTATTTCCTCCGCGGAATTAAGCGTGCTGTCATCAACGTGCATCTTGTGGGTGACCTTGTGAAGTTCTATGGCGTGCGCGGCACTCCATTCTTCTTCTGGTTCTATCCTTTCGATGAAGGTCACAGCAAGTATGGGCATGAGGCTATCAATGGCAAGTCGCAAGGCATAAAGTTCAATGTGAAAGAGATGAAAAGCATCTGCCAGCGTGCTGCTGAAGAGCTGAATGTGGTGATTTACGGCGGTGACTGCATCGTTTCACCTGAAGGTGAAATGCGCATCATCGACTTCAACGACTGGCCGAGCTTTGCCCCATGCCGCAACGAGGCTGCTCCACACATTGCAAAGAGCGTAATCAGCCTTATCAAGGCACACTGACAGCACTGCTCCTCCTTAAAATGTGCGTATAATCGTCACATAATTATCTTATAGACAGAATATTTGGTATAAAAAGAAAGATTGGTTTTACATATTTTTATTTGACATGAGTAAATTTTCTGAAATCAAGCAGCAATACAAGTCGTCACTCAAATCTATGGACACCGAGGAAACACTCGACTTGATGTTTTATCGTCCGATAGGCTACCTTTGGGCAGTGCTTTGCGCTAAAGTGGGCATCACCCCAAATGCCATCACCATCGCTTCCATTTTTCTGGGTGTCACGGGCGGTGTGCTTTTCTATTTCGGAAAGCCTGAAGACATTTGGCTCAACTATGTGGGTATGTTCCTTCTGGTGTGGGCAAACTCATTTGACAGTGCCGATGGGCA
>CAMFSS010000050.1 GCA_945983195.1 uncultured Prevotellaceae bacterium
GGCCTGCCGGGCGGCCTTCCGCCGTTCCGCCCGCGGGGCGCGCTGCCCTGCCCGTATCCCGCTGCTACCCGGGCGCGCGTTGTTCCCATTAGAGCTGCCCGGGTGGTTGCCGTTGTGGTTGCCGCTGTTCCCGGGGCGATTACCGCTGTTGCCGGGATTGCTCGGACGCTTGTTGCCATTAGAGTTTCCCGGACGGTTGCCGCTATTATTATTGTTACGGTCGTTTCTGCTGCTGTTTGTGCTCCGCGTGGGGGCTGGACGCGAAACTTGAGCTTCGGCGTAGGGAGTGAAAATCATTCCCATAGCAATTGATGAAGCCACCAATAAGTTACGTAATGTTGCATTCATGTTGAGTTCGTTTTAGTGGTTAGTAATCAAGTTCCTTTTGCTATTATGACGCTTTCAGCCGCAAAAAGTTTAATCAATTAGTTAAATTTCACAGAAAAATTAACAATTTGTCGGTAAAAGCGAGCAATCAGCTACAAATCGAGGCTTCACGCAGCAAGCATGAAGCCTCGACAGGGAATTTTACTCGTATTTTTGCTATTATGTCAAATTGCCTGCTCAATGGTCCACACAAAGGCGCGCAGTCCAAGTTTCGGGGTCGCCAAGTCCATGGCATGGAGATTGTCGAGCACCACGTTGAGCTTCGAATCCTCCACCACGGTGATTATCGACGAGGCAAGCGACGGCCAGGCATGGCTGCCATAATGCGGCTCACCGCTGTTGCTGCCGCGCCCCTGCACCTCCTGCCAGCCTGTGAATCCGCGGCAGTTGTTGCGCTCAAGCATATCAATGATGCGCTCGTAGTAGGCTTGGTCGAATGCTATAAATATTGCTTTCATAATCTGTTTGTTTATCGTTGGTTGTTCAAGCGGCGATGCACTTGAATTTTGTTTATCTTAAGAATTCTGCTTGCGGAGGCTCTTGCGCTGGCGCTTCACACCCACGTAGGCGAAGATGCAATAGAGTGCCGGAACGAAGAGCAGCGTGAGCAGTGTGGAGAATGTCAATCCACCGATTACGGCGATACCAAGCGGTCGCCACATCTCCGCGCCTTGTCCGCTTCCCACAGCCATAGGCACCATACCGAGAATGGTGGTTAGCGAGGTCATGACCACCGGACGCAGACGCGACTTACCGCCGTGTACCACTGCACTGCGTATGCTCATGCCGCGCTCGCGGTTGAGGGTGATATAGTCGATGAGCACAATACCGTTCTTCACCACAATACCGATAAGCATAATCGAGCCAATCATCGACATGATGTTGAGGTGCGTACCAGTTATCCACAGTATGAGCACGATTCCCGAGAATGCAAATGGCAGTGAAGTCATGATGATGCCCGGATAGGTGAGCGACTCAAACTGTGCAGCCATAACGATGTAGACGAGAATGATGATGAGGATTGCAAGCATACCGAGGTCGCGAAACGAATCCTGCTGGTCCTCATACGAACCCGAAAGGTTGATGTTGACACCCACAGGCAGCTCAAGCTTGTCGAGCAGCGGCTGTGCGTCGGCAACAATCTCACTCATGGCGCGGCCTTGCACAATGGTCGACACCGTGATGATGCGCTCGCGGTCCTTGCGCTCGATGGTAGGCGGTGTGAATCGCTCCACCACAGTACCCACATCCTTCACGCGCACGCTCTTGCCCTGGGCGTTGTAGATGAGGATATTCTCAATGTCGGCAATTGATGTGCGGAATTCGGGGGCATATATCACCTTTATGTCATACTCCTCACCATCTTCGCGGAAGTAGCTTGCCGTGCTTCCATTGATGCGGTTGCGCAGATAGGTGGCTGCGGTGGTAAGGTTGAGTCCGTAGATTGCAAGTTTCTCGCGGTCGAAGTCAACCTGATACTCAGGCTGGTAGTCGGCACGCGAAATGGTGATGTCGGCAGTTCCCGGAATACCCTCAAGAATGCGCTTCACACGCTGTGCAACCGAGTCGGTGACGGTGAAGTCGTAGCCGTAGATTTCATAGTCGATGCTCGACTGACCGCTCATTGAGCCGCCGCGGCGTCCACCCACGTTCACCTGAGCCTTCTTGTATTCGGGATAGTGCTTCAAGTCCTCGCGCATGAGCTGTGCAATCTCCACGATGCCACGCTTGCGCTCGCCGGGGTTGACGAGGCGAATGTTCATCGACACGATGTGCGAGCCGTTGTCCTGCATCGAGGCAAATGTGTTGTCGGTACTTGCCTGACCCACAGTGTAGTTGAGCACCTTGATTTCAGGATATTTTTCCATCCACTCCTTGTAGAGGCGGTCGGTTGTCTCCTGGGCTATCTCCACGCGCGTACCAATGGGCAGCTCAAGGCTCACGCCAAGACGGCCGTCGTCGGCAGTGGGAAAGAACTCCGAGCCGATGAACTTGGTGAGCAACATAGAGCCTACGAACACTGCCACGCAGATGAGGATAGTCACCGTCTTGTGGCGCACCACTTTCTCAAGCAGGAAGGCATAGCCGTCGTCGAGAGCATCGAGCGCACGCTCAATAGGCTTGAAGATGAGCTTGAAGAGCTTGCCCTGCTTCGGGTTGAGGCGGAGCCACTGGCTACAGAGCATCGGAGTGAGCGAAAGTGCGCAAGTGGTGGAAATAATCATCATGATGCACACCATCCAGCCGAGCTGGCGGAAAAGCACTCCCGACATACCGCTGACGAGCGTCAGCGGGAAGAACACTGCAATAAGCGTGAGCGTAGATGCCACCACCGAGATTGCCACCTCATTGGTGCCGTGCACTGCCGCCTGTTTCGGGTCAGACCCTCGCTCGATGTGTGTAGTCACGTTCTCAAGCACCACAATGGCATCGTCGACCACCATACCGATTGATATGGAGAGTGCCGAGAGCGACACGATGTTGAGCGTGTTGCCCGTGCCGTAGAGGTAGATGAACGAGGCGATAAGCGAGAGCGGAATAGTGATTACGATGATGAATGTGGCACGCCAGCGTCCGAGGAACGCAAGCACCACTATCACCACGAACAGCAAGGCATAGAGCACCGTCTCAACGAGTGAGTTGATGGTGTTCTTGATGTTGTCCGACGTGTCGACAATCACACCGAGCTTGATGTCGGAGGGGAGTGTCTTCTGTATGCTCGGCAGCTTCTCGTGAATGGCATTTGCGATTGCCACCGAGTTGGCTCCCGACTGCTTCTGCACCACAATCATGGCACCCTTCTGGCCGTTGTTGTACGACTGCTGGGTGCGCTCCTCAAGGGAGTCGTCGATGCGGGCAACGTCGCGCAGATACACGTTCTTGCCGTCCTTCGAGCCTACTACCACGTTGAGCATCTGCTGTGCATCGCTAAACTCGCCCTGCACGCGCAGCGCGTAGGTTTCAGAGCCGATGTCGAAGTTACCGCCCGGAACGTTGCGGTTCTCAGCTCCGATAATTGATGCGATAGTCTCAATCGAGAGGTTGAATGCCTCAAGGCGTATAGGGTCAACGTAGATGTGCACCTCGCGCTTGGGTGCACCGGTAATCGACACCGAACCTACTCCGTCGATGCGTGCCAACGGGTTGGCTACTCCGTCATCGAGAATCTTGTAAAGTCCGGGCATACTCTCCTCGGCTTGCACCGAGAGGAGCACGATAGGAATCATATCGGTGCTGAACTTGAAGATGATTGGGTTGTCGGCATCATCAGGGAGTGCCTTGAGCACCATGTCGAGCTTGTCGCGCACATCGTTGGTAAGCACGTCGATGTCGTAGCCGAATTCAAACTCCAGAGTAATTACCGAAATGTTTTCTTTACTCTTCGAGGATATGTGCTTCAGGTGCTGCACCGAGTTGAGGGTATTCTCAAGCGGACGGGTCACATTCTGCTCGATATCCTGCGCACTCGCACCCTGATAGCTTGTCAGCACCATGATGGTGTTGGTGTCAATATCGGGATAAAGGTCGATAGGCAGCTTCTGCAAAGAGAACAAGCCCATGATGGCGACAGCCACAAAGCATAGCGTCGTCATTACCGGGCGTTTTACTGCACTTGCGTATAGACTCATATTCTAAGTTATAAGTGTGTTAGTTACTCTCTTGTCTTTTTCTATTTTGTAGCTGTGGTGTCGGCTGCAACTGCCGGTGCTGCCGGTGCGTTCTGAATCTCCACACGGGCACCGTCGGCGAGGCGGGTCTGTCCGGTGATTACCACATCTGAATTGTTCTCCACTCCCGACAGAAGCTCATAGCGAGTGCCCAGACGCTGTCCGAGCTGCACCTGGTTGTAGCTAACCTTACCGTCTTTGTAGACGTAGACATACTTGTTGCCCGAGCCACTCTGCTTCACGATGGCGCGGTCAGGCACTACCACGTGGCGCATTGTGCCATAGTTGAACTCCACGCGTGCGAACATGCCGGTGCGTATACGGTTGCCGGCATTGGGCACTGTCACCTCAGTGGTGAATGTGCGTGTAGTAGCGTCGATGGTGGGGTGCACGAGATATACAGTGCCCTCAAATTCCTCGTCGCCATAAACGTCGAGAGTCACTTTCACCTTCATGCCCTGCTTCACCTTGGCATAGTCCTGCTCCGAAATGTTCACCATCACCTTCACGGGGTTCTGCTGCTCGATTGTGAGAATCGGGAGCTGTCCGGTCATGTCGCCCGGGTCGTAGTTGCGGGCAGTCACCACTCCTGCCACGGGGCTGATGAGTGTCACATTCTCCTTCATGTTCTTCAGTGCACGCACGGCTGCATCATATTCGGTCTTGAGCTGGTCGACCGACTGCTGTGTGCCGCCACCTATGTTGAGAAGCTCAACGGCGCGGTCATACTCGCGCTTCATATTGGCGATGCGAATTTCCTGCTGGTCGATGTTCACGGCATCAAGCACAGCCACCGTCTGCCCGGCAGCAACAGTGCTGCCCACATCGACGAGAATCGACTTGATGCGGTTCGACGACGATGCCGAAATGTTGTTGGTCTTGAATGGCTCCACGGTTGCCGTGTAGCTCACGATTTGAGGCACGTCCTCCTCCATAACTTTCTCAATGCTCACCAGTGGGAGCTCCTCTTTCTGCTCGGCAGCATTGTCCTTTTTCTCCGAGCACGAGAAAAGCAGAGCCGACACACATGCCATGCCGATAAATTTGTTGATTGATTTCATATCTTGTTGTTTGTTTTATTTTTTGTTGTAGGTGGAATTGTCGGGATAAGTGCCCACATTGGCATTGCCGAGGAGCAACTGGAGTTCGCTTTCAGCAACCAGATAATTGTAAATCGACTGGTAGTAGCTCAGCTCCGACTCAAGCAGGGCAACCTCCGAGTCGCGAAGGTCGAGGTAGGAAGCTGCACCAATCTGGAAACTTTTCTCCATAATCTGGTTGGCTTTGCGGGCCTGCTCCACGCCTGCCTCGTTGGTCGAAATCTGCTTCACGTTCTTCTGTATGTTGTCCATCTGTGTGCGCACTTGCACGTTGAGCGAGCGCACCAGATTATCGCGCTGCCACGTCATTTCCTTGTATGCCACTTCGGCTTGACGCTGCTTGTAGTAGCGTGTTCCGCCCTGAAACAGCGGAATCGAAAGCGACAGTGCGGCTGTCGACGAGTTGGTCCATCGGAAGTTCTTGAATGGCGACCCCATCGACATGGAATGCCACATATAGTTGATCGACCCCGAAAGAGTGGGATACCACGACATCTTCTGCACTTCGAGGGCACGCTTGAGGTAGTCGGTCTGAAGGTCGAGGCTGCGAAGGTCGGTGTTGTTGTCGAGACTGGTGTCGATCGACATTGTGCGGTCGTACATCTTCGCCTTGTAGTCGGTCAGCGTCTCGGTAGGCTTCACCGGCGTGGTTATGTCCACACCCATGAGCATCAGCAGTTGCAGTTGGGCGCGGCGAATGGTGTTCTCAGCCTCGATTATCGACGGCTCAAGATTCTTCACCTGCACGCTTGAGCGGAGCACATCGTACTCCGACGCTGTTCCGGTTTCATATTTCTTGCGGTAGATTTCAGCATTGAATTTCGTGGTTTCATAGTTCTTTATCAGCACCTGATAGGAATCGAGTGCGAGCAGGAGCGCATAGTAGGCATTCTGCACATTATTCACCATCTGGAGGCGCGACGCACGCGCCGACTCCACATTTCTCTCTATCTCGATGTCATTGAGCTTAAGGCTCTTCCAGAGCTGCGGCGCGATGAGCGGCACCGATGCGCTGAATCCGGTAGAGTAGGCGTTTTCGCGTCCCATCTTTATGGCACGCACCTGTCCGTCACCTGCGTCCATATACATGGTCTGCAATGCAAGCGCACGGCTATACTGTCCCGAAAACGACACTTGGGGCAGCAGTTGTGCTACAGTAAGATTCTTTCCGTAACTCACACGGGTAATCTCCATGTCGGCCACCTTGATGGTGGGATTAGTGCTGAGCGCGATGCGCACGCAGTCGTCGGCAGCAAGGCGCAGCGTGTCGGCAGCCGCCTCCTGCGCTTTCACACCGAGCGACACCGTTGCCATAGCCGCTGCAAGCACCAATTTCAAAGTCAAATTTCTCATATCTTGTCAATCTTTTTTATTTTATTCCTCTTTATGTATCTTCGTGCAATTCAAGTAGTAATTCGGGTTTCAGCAGGCTGCAAAATTAGTGCTTTCGCACTTGGTTGAATTGTAAAAAACGGACAAACACAGCACTCTCCGTGGGAATGTCGGTCCTAAAGCCTTATGTCGTGGTCGGCAAGCACCTTGTCGATGATTTTTATACCCTCGTCAGATGCTATGCCGCGTATGAAGTTGATGAAAAGCGTGTCGAGTGCTTCAATCACCGATGTGCCTTGGGGGAAACTGCTGATATTGGGCTTCACTTCACGCATCTGCATAGAGAACATTATAGCCGCTATCGGTGCCTTGAAGCCCGGACGGAACACGCCCTCCTTCTGTCCCGACTCAATGAGACTTATCAGCTCTCCCACATAGGTTTTCTCGCGCTCTCTGCACTCATGCTGAATCTCGGGATAAAGACGCTCAATGTCGTTGATGAACACCTCTGATATCGTTGCCACATACTCGCGCGTGATGAAATAAATGCTCAGCATAGCCTCAAGTTTGTTGGGCGCATTCATTATGGCACGCGAGAATTGCAGGCTGCGGTTGAGGTAAAGGCGGTGAAGCACTATGCGAAGCAGCGTGCGCTTATCGGCGAAGTGCTCATAGAGCGTGCGCTTCGATATGCCGCACTGCTGCGCTATCGTATCCATCGTCACCGACGACACGCCAAGGCGCGACATCAGTTCATACGTCTTTTCCAGTATTCGTTCTCTCACTTCCATTTATCTCTCCTTTGCAGGGATTCGGCTCTTTGCCGGTTTTTTTCTGTATTCTCCTTGATTATTCGCCACAAAGCTAATAAAAAACTTTCAGAACGCAAATAGTTTTCTATCGTTTTGCCGCATTGTTCCGAATTATTCCAATTTATATGAAATAATTAACAAATTTCACGCACCGCAACACCCTATTCCTCTCACCCGCACGCGGTTTCGGAATCTGCACACATCTTTACCTCCCGATTGCATACAGTTCACTCAATTAACCCAAATCAGTCATTATCATCATAACGCTAATGACCGATTTGGGTTTAATGGCTGTCGCCGATTGTTCTATTTTCCTTTTTTTCTATTCCATATCACGTTGCAGTGCGTTTCGGGGGAAATTTGTGGTGATTCGGAACACTACAAACTTCAATTATACTTCTATCTTTGAACCGATTTTGTTATTCATCGGTTTTATTTATGTCAACTGCTGTTGTTCGTAGGTAAGACTTCCCGGACTGATAGAAGTTCGACTTAATACTATTTTTTATGTCACTCATAATTTACTACTATCTAAAACACACACGGCATTGGCTTGTGGTGGGAATGTTGGCAATACTTGGCTCAACTGAAGCCTTGGCACAACTTCCCACCGACAGTGCCTTCAATCAGCCTGATTCCATCATTGGCACTACTATACCGACCGTGCCTTCAATCGACACCGAGGCTCTGCATCGGCAGTTTGCCGCAATGCCTCACCCTCGGCGCAACGTGAACATCTACGACCTGCCATATTCTGCCACAGCCAACTACCCCGACTACAAACGCCTCGCCATCAACACCGGAGCGCTCTATGTGGCTGGCATTGCGGCTCTTGGAGTGCTTCAGGCTCTGCCTGAAGATGCCACCGCCTGGAACAAGGATCGCATCACCTCCATTCCATTCTGGAAGCGTTGGAGCACGCATGTGAAGCATGGACCTGTGTGGGACGGCGACAGCTTCATATTCAATTACATTCTCCACCCCTACGGCGGTGCCGCCTACTACATGAGTGCACGCAGCTCAGGGTGCAACATCATGTGGTCGGCTCTCTACACCACCTTTGTTTCTACTGTGTTCTGGGAATATGGAATTGAGGCGTTCATGGAAATTCCATCGTTGCAGGACCTCATCATCACACCCTTTGCCGGCACTATTCTCGGCGAAGGATTCTATGTGCTGAAACGCCACATCGTGAGCCAAGGCTACACGCTGTTCGGTTCACATCTGCTCGGCAACATCGTGGCATATATAATCGACCCGGTAAATGAAGTGATTGGGCTGTTCGCCGGGAATCCCTGCCGCAAAGCGACAGTACGGCTACAGCCCAATATCTCCTCTATATCACAGGGGCTTACCCTTGCTATAACATTCTGATTCAGTGGAGGGCGGCAAGGGCGGCGGCAATGCGGCGCACTGCCTCGCGTATGTTGTCGTCGCTGGTGGCATAGCTCAGGCGAATGTAGCCCGGAGCGCAGAATGCTGCACCGTCGACGGTGGCGACATGCGCCTCCTCAAGCAGATACATTGCCATGTCGCCCGAATTGGCGATAGTGCGCTTGCCGTCGGTCTTGCCAAAGTAGCTCGACACCTCGGGGAAGATGTAGAATGCACCTTCGGGGTGGTTGATGCGCAAGCCGGGAACTTCACGCAGCAGGCTCACAATGAGGTCGCGACGACGCTCAAATGCCTGTCGCATAGTCTCCACGCACTCCTGCGGACCGCTGAATGCAGCCTCGGCAGCCTTCTGTGCAATCGACGAGCAGCCGCTGGTGTACTGCCCTTGCAGCTTGTTGTTGGCTTTGGCAATAGGGAGCGGAGCGGCAAGGAAGCCGATGCGCCAGCCGGTCATGGCGTATGCCTTCGACACGCCGTTGACGATTACCACGCGGTCGCGCACTTCGGGGAATTGCGAAATTGAATTGAACTCGCCGGTGTAGTTGATATGCTCATATATTTCGTCGGCGAGAATTATGATGTCGGGGTATTTTGCAAGTACATCGGCAAGGGCACGAAGCTCCTCACGCGAGTACACGCTTCCCGTTGGGTTCGACGGCGAGCAGAGCAGCACCATGCGCGTCTTGGGGGTGATGGCGGCCTCAAGCTGCGCGGCTGTAATCTTGAAGTTCTGCTCCACACCGGCAGGCACAAGCACATTCACTCCCTCGGCGAGTTTCACCATCTCCACATAGCTCACCCATGCCGGAGTGGGGATTATCACCTCGTCGCCGGGATTGATGAGCGACAGAATGCAGTTGCAGAGCGACTGCTTCGCGCCATTCGACACCACAATCTGCTCCGGTGTAAACTCAATGCCGTTCTCGCGGCGCAGCTTTTCGCAGATTGCCTTGCGGAGCGACAGATAGCCCGGTACGGGGGTGTAGAATGTGAAATTGGCATCAATTGCAGCCTTTGCAGCCTCCTTGATGTGGTCGGGGGTGTGGAAATCAGGCTCTCCAACCGAAAGGTTTATCACGTCGACACCTTGAGCCTTCAGCTCATTGCTCTTCTGCGACATTGCCAGCGTTGCCGATGGCGACATTGCGAGTATGCGATTTGAAATTAAGTCCATATATTTCTGATGTTGTGTTTATGTGTCACTTTTTGTTGATTATCGTGTGAGGAGCGAGCGCACCGCCGGGGTGATATACTCGTCGAGGCAGTACCACGGCACTTCCACCTCTACCGGTCCCACTGCCCATGGCGCGATGTCGTAGGGGTTGTAGTAGAACACAATGCTGCTGTCGGTGAGATACACATTGTGCGTGAGGAAAATCTGGTCGGTGAAAATGCCCGATTTCTCGGCAAGCTCTTCGAGCGATGCGGCAAAATATTGGTCGCAGAGCGAAGCCTTCACCACGCTGAGAATGGCATCATCGTTGCCGGCAAGGAATATTTCTCCGAAATC
>CAMFSS010000051.1 GCA_945983195.1 uncultured Prevotellaceae bacterium
GTGGCAAAACGTGCAATGTATCAGGCAACACCGCAAAAAATGGCGGTGGCATTTTCATCGAAAACGGCAACCTCAAGTTGGATAAAGTTGATATTTCAAAAAACACTGCCACTGCGAGTGGCGGCGGTGTCTGCATTGATGGTGGCACTTTTGCCATCAATTCCGGAACGATTTCGCAAAATAGTTGCACCAAATACGGTGGCGGTGTATATTCAAGCTACTCCGGCTCTGATTATATAAGTTCATCGCTTTCGGGAGGCACTGTTAATGCCAACACTGCCCTTGCCGGTGGTGGGATATGTGTAGATGGCAACATCAATTTCACCACCACTTCCACTAACATTGAGGGGAACAATGCCACCAATGGTGGCGGCATCTGCGTTATCAATGGTGCCAAGATGACCTACAAGTCGGGACTTGTGCGCAGCAACACCGCCAAAACTGCCACTACAATTGCCCGCAGCACTGCCTACTTGAACGACGAAACCCAGGTGGCGGGATTCGGCGGCGGTGTGTTCGTAGCCGACAACGGCAGCAGCCTGACTCTCGACATTTCTGATGGAAAGCTGGGACTGTATGGCAACCTTGCCACTAACGGTGCCGACGACATCTTTGCCAACGGCAACGGCACAAGCGTCACCGTGCCCAACGTAACGTCGATGACCCTCACCGACTTCAGTGTGCCGGTGCCTGCCAATTCACTCTTCTGGGCTGAAGACTATTCGACCGACGATACCGGCTATGGCAATGGCACGAAAATCAACACTGCCTGGAGCGGCACCAACTTGCGCTACCGCAACGCCTGGAAAAATATGCAGGAGCCATTCCACGTACCTGCGCAAACCCTCACGAAATACACAAGTCTTGCACTCGGCTATGGCATAATCTACGTCACGGTGAAAAAGACGGGATTGAAGAAGGGGCAAAGTGCAATCTTTCAGCTTACAAAGCAGGGCGATTCAAAGCCCTACATCACCGTGATACTCACCGGGAAAGACGACTCCGGCACTGCGGTGCAGCGTTCAGTGGCACTGTTTGCCGGAACCTGGACGGTGAATGAAACAAATTGGAGCTGGGCATATAGCTCCGATGTCACCGAGATTACCCATTCATTCACAAAGCAGAGTGATGCAGGCACTCTCTATGAGTTTGTCAACACACCGAGATCCGACACTCCACAGCACAATGAATCTATAAAAGTGAATAGATTCCGCAATTAAGCCTCTTTTTTGCGTAGATTTTATTCAAAATTCGGTGTTTACTGTCGATTTTCAGTAAATACCGAATTTCGTTTATGCACATTTCGATGGTTTTTTGCGAGAAAATCGTTATTTTTGCACCCGATAAACCGACATACGTTATTAATATGAAGAATATCTGCACGCTGCTGTTGTCAGTGATATTGGTTGCTGCGAGCATCACAGCATGCTCCTCGGCTAAGCGCGGGTCGAGCGATCCAAGCGAGCAGTCAGCCACCGACTCCACTGCCACGGCAGCCATTCTTTTCAGTGCCGACAGTGCCTTCAGTTATGTGAAGGCTCAGTGCGACTTCGGACCGCGCGTGCCGGGCACCGATGCCCACCGCCGGTGCGGCGACTATCTTGCCGCCCACATGGAAGCCTGTGGCGCAAACGTAATCAATCAGCGCACCACTCTCACCGCATTCGACGGCACCCGACTGCCTGCCCGCAACATCATCGCAGAGTTTGCCCCCGACAGCTCGCGGCGTATTCTCCTGCTTGCTCACTGGGATTGCCGACCGTGGGCCGACAGCGACCCCGACCCTGACCGCCGCAACGAGCCGGTAATGGGCGCCAACGATGCTGCAAGCGGCGTGGCTGTGCTTATGGAGCTTGCACGCGTGTTTGCCACCGAAGTCCCTCCCGTGGGTGTCGACCTGCTGCTCGTCGATGCCGAAGACTGGGGCACCAGCAACAATGAGGAGAGCTGGGCACTCGGCACGCAATACTGGGTGAAAAATCCCCACCGCAAAGGCTATCGCCCACAGTTTGGCATACTGCTCGATATGGTAGGGGCTGCCGGGGCACAGTTTGCAAAGGAGTATTTCTCAATGGCATACGCCCCGAGCGTGATTAGCGACGTGTGGACTGCCGCACTCAAGTCGGGCTATGGCAACTATTTCGTCGCAAGCCGTGGCGGCGGTGACACCGACGACCACATATTTGTGAATGCTGCCGGACTACCGTGCAGCGACATCATCGACTCCCGCACCGATGCCTAGAGTGGATTCTTCCCCGGCTGGCACACCACAGCCGACACCCCCTACTGCATCGACCCGTCGACGCTGAAAGCCGTAGGGCAGACACTTGTCAACTTCATCTACAATCAATATTAGCAAAAACAAAAAACATTATCCATAATTATGAAAATCAAATCTATAATCGCAATTATGTGCATCACTATTGCAGGCTCAGCCTCTGCACAACTCAAATATCCCGCCACACGCACCGATGCGAGTGTTGTCGATGACTATTTTGGAACAAAAGTCGCTGACCCATACCGCTGGCTTGAGGACGACAATTCTTCTGAAACCGCCGAGTGGGTGCGCCAGCAAAATGCCGTGACGAGTGCCTACTTGCAGAAAATCCCCTTCCGCAACGCACTGAAGGACCGCCTCACACGCCTCTTCACCTATGAGCGCAGCGGCACGCCGTTCAAGCGCAATGGCAAATACTACTTCTACCGCAACGACGGTCTGCAGAACCAGTCGGTGCTCTATGAGCAGGCTACGCTCACATCAGAACCGGTTGTGTTCCTCGACCCAAACAAGCTGTCGACTGACGGTACAGTGGCACTTACGGGAGTGTCATTCTCGCCCGACGGACGCTACTATGCCTACGTTATTGCCCGCAGCGGCAGCGACTGGAACGAAATCTACGTTGCCGACCGCGCTACTCACAAATTGCTGCCCGACCACATTATGTGGGCGAAGTTCACCGGAGTGCAATGGCTTGGCGACGGCTTTTTCTACAGTGCTTACGACGCTCCTGCCGACGGTGGCGAACTCTCGTCGAAAAATGAGTACCACAAGGTGAAATATCACCGCATCGGCACTGCTCAGAGCGATGACCGCATCGAGTTTCAGGACCTCGACAACCCGCTCCACTTCCACAGCGTCGAGGTGAGCGACGATGAGCGCTTCGTATTCCTCTACAAGTCGCGCGGTCATGGCAATTCCATATATGTGAAAGACCTGAAAGCCGAGAAGCCTGAATATAAGGTGCTTGTTCCGAGCCTCGACGACGAGTGCGGAGTGGTGGCAAGCGACGACAAGGCAATCTACATATTCACAGCCAAGGATGCTCCGCGCAACAAGCTCGTGGCAGTGCCCGTCGGTGACATTCGCCCCGAAGCAGCCTACACTGTGATTCCCGAGGGTAAGAGTGTGCTGGCAGGCGTGCAGCAAGCCGGCAACCGATTCATTGTCACCTACGAAATCGACGCTTCCTGCCATCCGCAGGTCTACGACATGAATGGAAAATTCCTCTACGACATAAAGCTGCCCGGAATCGGCTCGGCCGGATTCTCAAGCAGCTCGAAGCACAGCGAGGTGTTCTATTCGTTCTCGTCGTACACCACACTGGGTTCGGTCTACAGCCTCAACCTTGCCGACGGCTCATCGAGCCTGATGAAGCAGCCCAAGTTGCAGTTTAATCCCGAAGATTTTGTTACCGAGCAGGTTGTCTACACCAGTAGCGACGGCACTGCAGTGCGTATGTTCCTCACCCACAAGAAAGGACTGAAGCGCAATGGCAAGAATCCTACGCTGCTCTATGGCTACGGCGGCTTCAACATCAGCCTCACGCCGTCATTCAATGCCCGCATAATCCCATTCCTTGAGGCAGGAGGCATCTATGCCGTGGCTAATCTGCGCGGCGGCTCAGAGTATGGCGAGGAGTGGCATGAGGCAGGCACAAAGATGAAGAAGCAGAATGTGTTCAACGACTTCATTGCTGCTGCTGAGTGGCTCATCAAGGAGAAATACACTTCGCCAAAGCATCTGGCTTGCAATGGCGGCTCCAATGGCGGACTTCTCGTAGGTGCTACCATCAATCAGCGCCCCGACCTGTTTGCCGCTGCCGTGCCGCAAGTGGGTGTGATGGATATGATGCGCTATCACCTTTTCACCATAGGTTGGAACTGGGCAGGCGACTACGGCCGCAGCGACGACAGCCGCGAGATGGCTGAATACCTCCGTGCGTATTCTCCACTGCACAACATCAAGAACGACGGCACTCGCTATCCGGCTGTGCTCGTCACCACCGGCGACCACGACGACCGTGTGGTGCCTGCTCACTCGTTCAAGTATGCCGCCACGCTCCAGGCAGCAAACACCGGCAAAGCCCCCAAGATTATCCGCATCGACAGCAAGGCAGGTCACGGCAGTGGCAAGCCCATTTCGAAGCAGATTGAGGAGTATGCCGACATCTACGGTTTCATAATGTATCACCTTGGCATGAAGCCGAAGTGGGATAAGTAGCGCACTTTTTGCATAAGATAGGCGGCATTCGGCAAAACAAACAAGCAAGCTTGTTGCTTTTGCACTCAATTTGCACTATCTTTGCATAAGATAGGCTGCATTCGGCAAAACAAACAAGCAAGCTTGTTGCTTTTGCACTCAATTTGCACTATCTTTGCAAAAATTTTTGATTGTTTGGAATTTCATTTTTTTTGACAAAAAATTGTATCAATGACCTATTTAAGTGTAAACATCAATAAAATTGCCACCCTGCGCAATGCTCGCGGAGGAAATCTGCCTAATGTGGAAAATGTTGCCGTAGATTGTGAGCGTTTCGGTGCTAACGGCATCACTGTGCATCCACGCCCCGATGAGCGACACATACGCCACTCCGACGTATTTGCCTTGCGCCCACTGATACGTACCGAATTCAATATCGAGGGCTATCCTTCCGAGGACTTTATGGAGCTTGTGCTGAAAGTGAAGCCTGCACAGGTGACGCTCGTTCCCGATGCTCCCGACGCGCTCACATCTTCGGCAGGCTGGGAAGTGGAGCCTAATCTTGAATTCCTCACCAACATTGTGGAACGGCTTAAGGATGCCGGTATCCGCACAAGCATTTTTGTGGGAACTGATACCGACAACATCAAGATGGCTGCCAAGACGGGCACCGACCGCGTGGAGCTTTACACCGGTCCCTACGCAGCCGAATACAAGAAGAATCCTGCCGAGGCGGTAAAGCCATACGCAATAGCTTCAGATGCCGCACACCGCTGCGGACTTGGAGTGAATGCCGGTCACGACCTCAGCCTTGAGAACCTCAAGTTCTTCCACGACAATGTTCCATATCTCAATGAAGTGTCGATAGGGCACTGCCTTATCTCCGATGCCCTCTATATGGGTCTGGAAGACACTATCAAAGCCTACAAGCAGTGTCTGAAGTAAACACCTATAACACCTTTAAGAAATGTCAATTCTCAACTCTATCTTAGCAACAATAGCAGCCCAAAGCGACACGCTTGCCCAGGCTGCCGACAGCATTGCTGCCAATGCCGCAGCCGGTGCCACACCGGTCGACCAGGAGCTTTCAGTGTGGAGCCTATGCCTGAAAGGCGGTATCATAATGATTCCGCTTCTTGTCCTGTCGGTTATCAGTATCTACATACTTGTGGAGCGCTATCTCGCCATCACCGCTGCCGCAAAGGAGGACAACACCTTCATGAAGCGCATAAAGGACTACATTCACGACGGCGAAATTGAGAGCGCGATGAAGCTCTGCCGCCGTACCGACACTCCCTATTCGCGCCTCATCATGAAAGGTATCAGCCGCATAGGCCGCCCGATGAACGATGTGCTTGTAGCAATTGAGAATGTGGGCAATATGGAGGTTTCGGCTCTTGCGAAGGGCTTCACTTGGCTTGCAACCACTGCTTCGGGTGCACCGATGATTGGATTACTCGGCACGGTCACAGGTATGGTAAAGGCTTTCTTCTCGCTTGCCAGTGCCGGCTCGGCTGCCAATGTGTCGGTTCTTGCCGGTGGCATCTACGAGGCTCTTGTGACCACTGTTGCAGGTCTTGTGGTGGGTATCATAGCCCTGTTTGCCTACAACTTCCTTGTGTCGCGCCTCAACAAGGTGATGAAGCAGCTCGAAGCCAAGACCATGGAGTTCATGGATCTTCTCAATGAGCCTGTGAAATAGCACATTGTGCATGTTTTTACCGCTTAAAATGCAACGACTATGGCTCTACGACGACAACATGATATGATGACGGTGTTCAATATGGCTTCAATGACTGATGTCATATTCCTCTTGCTCATCTTCTTTATGGTTACCTCCACTTTCGTTTTTCCGTCGGCTCTTGAGGTGAATCTGCCGCAATCGGGTGAGCAGACTGCCGTGAAGCCGGGTACGCGTGTGTGGATTGACAAGGATCTCAATCTCTTTGCCGCTTTCGGCGACGAAGAGCCTAAGGCTCTGCGCAGCGACGAGCTGATGACTTTCCTCCAGCTTGCCCAGCAAAACAGTCCCGAGGCGTTCATCGCCCTTTATGCCGATGAGGAGGTGCCCTACGGCAAAATTGTTGAGGTGCTCGACCATGGCGCACGCCTCAATGTGAAAATCGTGCTTGCAACGAAGCCTGCAAGCGGTAAGTATAAAAAATAAGCCACTATGAACACTCTCGACGATAAGAACAGGAAAATTGCCATTGCTGCAACGGCTTCATTGCATCTGCTGTTGCTGCTCGTTCTTGTGTTTTCTTGTCTGAACTATCATTTTGAGCCTCTTGAGGAGAAGGAAAAAGAGAGTGAAATCACTTTTTTTGGCAGCGAATATGTGATGCTTGGCGATGCCCTTTCTGAAAATACGGGAAAAGCTGAGCCTGAACCGGTGAAACGCGACCCTGAACCGGTGGCAAACGAGAACGACCTGAAAAACTCCGGTTTCAAGGGCGAGGATTCACGTCCGGTAGTGGCTTCGGAGAAGAATGAATCGCCAATGAAGGTGGAAAAGAAGCCCGAGAAGCCTGAAAAGACAGGTCCGACCAAAGAGGAAATTGCCGAACAGGAACGCATAAAGGCCGAGAAGGAAGCCAAGCGCAAGACCAACAGTAAGGTACAGAACGCTTTTGGCAAGTCGTCGAGCAACTCGGGCAGCGGCTCTGCCGGCTCGCCTGCCGGTAACAGCAACACCGGTGCACGCACCGGCGCACCGGGCGTTTCGGGGCTTACAGGCTACACCATCGACCATTGGGAGCGTCCGTCGAGCCCGGTGGAGGGTAAGGTGGTAGTAAAGGTGCGTGTAAATTCACGCGGTCGCGTGATTGCGGCTACATATCAAAGCGGAAGCGGCACGGCAGCCGGAAACACCGATGTGCGCCGTAACTGCGAGCGTGCCGCCCTCAAATCTTCATTCTCTGTGCCCGTAGGGGCTATCGACGAGGCTGTAGGCTATCTCACCTATATCTTCAAGTGAGAATCGCCATCACGATAATTTGATTCCTCCCTTATTTCTTCACTCCTGTCAGTTCAAGGATTATCTTTGGCAGGTCGGTGTTGTCGCGGAGTCCGCTGAATGCCTCGGCTCCTGCTCCCACTGCATACACCGGTGTGAAATCGCCCGTGTGGCTGTATGAAGTCCAGCCTATGCCGGCGCAATGGTTCTGCACATCGAATACCTCTTTCACAAATTCGCTGAAGGTGGCGTAGAGTGTCTGCTCGTCGCCTCCATTGTGAGTGACAAATGTGCGGTTGAATGACTCTTGTAACGCTTTCTCGCGCTTCTCGCTCACCTTCACGGCTCCAAATAGTCCGAGCTTTGCCGAGAGTATCTCTTTCATCTCCTCCCAGGTGATGCTCTTGCCGCTCTTTTGCCGCTCGATGCAATAGCTTTGGAACGATTCGAGCGATGTGCGCTGATAGTCGAATACGCTTAAGTCAACCTCGTGCGGTCCCTTTTTCACGCCAAGGGCCATTCCGCCCGTGTTGTGGTCGGCAGTCACTACGATAAGTGTCTCATCGGGGTGCTGCTTGTAGAATTCGTAGGCAAGTGCTATCGACTTGTCGAAGTTTAGAATCTCTTTCACCACGGTGCCGCCATCGTTGGCGTGGGCTGCCCAGTCGATGTTTCCACCCTCAACCATCACAAAGAACTTGTCGGGGCTGTATTTCTGCAAATGCTCAATGCACGCGCTTGTGATAAACTCCAGCTTGAGGTCGCCGGCAACGCTGTCGATGGTGAATCCGTTGTGCCCCTTGCCATTCTCTGCACTGAGGAGCAGCATCTTTGGGTGCTTCTTGCCGCGCACCTTATTATATTCGTCGGCTCCGAAACTTACCGTGTAGCCATTCTTCTTGATAGTTTTCATCAGGTCGTTCTCCTTGCCCTCGCTGTCTTTGCGGCCGCGGAGCATGGTGCCTGCAAAGAAGTCGTAGCCGCTCTTGGCAAGGTCAAGACCTATCTCATAGAATAATTTGCGGTTCTTCACATGGGTGTAGAATGCACCGGGAGTGGCATCGTCGATAGGCACTGAAGTGGCTATTGCCACACCGTATCCGTTGTCCTTTAGATGCTTAGCAATGCTGTAGCAAGCCACTGTGTCGGGATCCATGCCGAGCATGTAGTTGCGTGTCTTCGTTCCGGTCGACAGGGCAGTTCCTGCGGCTGCCGAGTCGGTGATTTTGCTGCTTGCCGAGTATGACGTGCACACGGTTGCTACCGGGAATTGCAGCATTGTGAGGTGCTCCTTGTTGCCGAGCACTGTGCGGTTGTAGGTTTCAGCCGACAGAACATGTCCCAATCCCATTCCGTCGCCGATGAAATAGAACACATATTTAGGCTGTGCGGCGTGTGCTGTCAGCGTTAAGCCGAGCAGCACCAAAGTTGTAAATATAAGTTTTCGCATTGTAATTTGTTATTGTTTGTGGTTGTTCGATTATTTAATTATTCCAAAGTAACGTATGCTATTGGCGATTCATCGCCAGCATATCCTCAATGATTTTTCTGTCGTTGCTCAAGCGTGGCACTTTGCGCTGGCCTCCAAGTTTGCCAGTACTGCCAAGCCAGCGGTCGAAAAGCCCCTTATGTGCCTCGGTGATAGTGAGTCGGTCGAGGAATATGCTTCCTTTGCGCTTCGCTTCATAGTCGCTGTTCACCTCCTGCAAGTGGCTATCGAGCACATCGGCAAAATGCTCCACATCGTCGGGAAGGCTGTTGAATTCAATCAGCCACTGGTGATGGCCGTGCTTGTCGCCGTGGGCATAGACAGGAGCAGCCGTGTAGTTGGCAATCATCGCCCCGGTGTCGCGGCAGGCGCGTGCAATCGCTTCATCGGCATTGTGCACCATCAGCTCCTCACCGAATGCGTTGATATAGTGCTTAGTACGTCCGGCTATTCTAATCTTCACCGGCGATGTCTGCTCCACGCGCACCGTGTCGCCTATCTTGTAGCGCCAAAGTCCGTTGTTTGCGCTTATTACGAGCGAATAGGTCTTTCCTGCCTCCACTTCCCACAGCGGAAGCACTCGCGGTTAGTCGCTGTCGACATCTTCCAGAGGGATAAACTCATAGAACACGCCGGCATCGAGCAGAAGTAGCATTGCGCTGGTTTCGGCACTCGACTGCACAGCAAAGAATCCCTCCGATGCATTGTAGGTTTCCACATAGTGCATTCGCGAATTGTCGCATATCGAGGCATATTCGTCGCGGTAAGGCTCAAAGCTAATACCGCCATGGAAGAACACTTCAAGATTGGGCCACACATCGTGAATCGACGTGGCACCTTCGCGCTTTAGCACCTCCTTCAGCACCGTGAGAAACCACGACGGAACTCCCGAAATGTTGGTGATGTTCTCCTTTCGGCTCGCCTCTACGAGTGCCGGCAGCTTTCGGCTCCAGTCCTCCATAAGTGCCGTTGCCTTGTCGGGCACACGCACCATGTTGACGATAGGGTTGATGTTGGCAATCAGGTTGGCTGAGAGGTCGCCC
>CAMFSS010000052.1 GCA_945983195.1 uncultured Prevotellaceae bacterium
ATAAGCCAAAAAACGCAAATTGCCACATCATCTGCGCATGGCAGGCAGCCTGAAATGCTCGTTACGGACTATCACGGCAAGGAAAACGACAAGCCCGACAGTCTTCGCTGCCGCCGCTGCCCAAATGCCCATAGGCGGCAGCAACAGATAGAGCGCGAATATGGCGGTGGCGAGAAGCGTGTAGCCGAGAATGCTGCGCAGAGGATAGGCGATGGGGTACTTCTTCTGCCCGACAAGGTAGCTCAGCAGCATTGCCGTGCCATAGCCGGCACAGCCTGCCCATGCGCAGGCAATGTAGCCGTAGCGCGGCACAAAAATCACATTGACGACTACCAGCACGGCACAGCCGATGCCGGAGAACACGGCTCCCCACATAGTACGGTCGATGAGCTTATACCAGAAGGAGAGGTTGAAGTAGATGCCCATCATTATTTCAGCAGCCATCACTATGGGCACCACGCGCAGACCGCTCCAGTAGTCGGGTGCAATCAGATACTTCAGAATGTCGAGATATGCCACCACCGCGAGAAACGCAAGCAGCGTGAAGATGATGAAATATTTCATCGCCTGTGCGTAGGTTTCCTTGCTGTCGCGGTCGTTGCTTTTGCTGAATACGAAAGGCTCGTAGGCATAACGGAAAGCCTGGGTAATCATAGCCATAATCATGGCTATTTTGCTCGCAGCACCGTAGATGCCAAGTTCGCGCTGCGCATTGTCGGCCGAGCAGAGAAACGGGAAGAGGATTTTGTCGGCAGTCTGGTTAAGTATGCCGGCAATTCCAAGCAGCAGAATCGGCATACTGTAGCGCAGCATACGCCGCAGCAGGGCACGGTCGAAGACATACTTGAAACCGGTCAGCTCGCGCCGGAAGAAGAGTGTGATGGTGGCGGTGCAGAAGAGATTGAGGAAGAATGCATAGCCCACGCCAACCGTGGGGCTGTAGATGCAGCCAACGACATCGGGATAATCCTTGTAGAGAGCAGGCAGAAGCACAAAATAGAGCAGATTCAAGCCAATGTTCATGAAGATGAAGAGCAGCTTGAGCGAGGCGAACTTAATGGCACGCTTTGTGTGGCGCAAGTAGGCGAATGGAATAGCCTGAAAAGCGTCGATCGCCACGCAAGCAGCCATTACAGCCACATACTCCGGGTGGTCGGCATAGCCCATCGCCGAAGAGATGGGCGAAAGCAGCAGCATCACAAGAGCCACAAACAGCAGTGATGTGGACCCCACGGCGATGAGTGTGGTGGAATAGACGTGCTCAGGACGCTCGTCGCTCTTATTGGAGAATCGGAAGAAAGTGGTTTCCATTCCGTAGGTGAGAATCACGAAAAGGAGAGCCACATAGGAGTACATATTGGTGATAACGCCATATCCGCCCGACTCAGCCGAGAGCTTGGCGGTGTAGAGCGGAACGAGCATATAATTGAGAAAACGGCCTACAATGCTGCTCAAGCCATAAATGGCAGTTTCTTTAGCAAGAGATTTCAGTGAGGGCATTATTGTGGAAATAGATTAGCCAAACAAAGTTCATTCAAACAGAGAGCCTGTGCCCGTGAAGCGGCTGCGGTGCAAGTGCTCGTAGGCAAGGTCGGTCACTTCGCGTCCGCGCGGCGTGCGCTTTATGAAGCCCTCCTTGATGAGATAAGGCTCGTAGACCTCCTCAAGCGTGCCGGGGTCTTCGCCAAGAGCCGCGCCCACCGCGCCGACCCCCACAGGCCCCCCCTTACACTAGCCGATGATGGTGGTGAGAATCTTGTTGTCGATTTCAACAAGGCCATATATGTCGATGTTAAGAGCCTCAAGGGCAAAACGCGCAATCTCGGTGTTGATTTTGCCTGAGCCTTTCACCTGGGCAAAGTCGCGCACACGGCGCAGCAGAGCATTAGCAATGCGCGGCGTGCCACGGCTGCGCAGGGCTATTTCGCGAGCGGCATCATCGGTGATGGGTACAGCCAGCAGCCGTGCAGAACGGCTCACAATGCCCTCAAGAGTGCCGTGGTCGTAGTATTCCAAGTGGCAGTTGATGCCGAAACGCGCACGAAGCGGCGATGTGAGCAGTCCGCTGCGGGTGGTGGCACCGATGAGCGTGAAGGGCGACAGTGAGAGCTGCACCGAGCGTGCACCCGGGCCCTTGTCAATCATTATGACGATGCGGTAGTCTGCAATTGCCGAATAGAGGTATTCCTCAACAATGGGACTCAGGCGGTGAATCTCGTCGATGAAAAGCACATCGTTCTCATCGAGCGAGGTAAGGATTCCGGCAAGGTCGCCGGGCTTGTCGAGCACCGGGCCCGAAGTGACCTTGAAGCCCACACCAAGCTCATTGGCAACGATGTTGCTGAGAGTGGTTTTTCCAAGTCCCGGAGGACCGTGGAGCAGTGTGTGGTCGAGCGACTCGCCACGCATACGCGCAGCAGCCACAAACACGCGAAGGTTTTCGATAATCTTCTCCTGACCGGCGAAATCGTCGAATTTCATCGGACGGAGGGCGCGCTCAAAGTCGCGGTCGCTTTCAAGACGCTGCTGCCTTATGTCGAAATCATCATTCATAGTCGTTTGCTGTTTTTTTATAGCCTATACAGCCAATTAGAAAACCACAGAGGCACCTGCCATAAAGGTGAAGCCCTGTGCGCCCATATTGTAGTAGTTGTCCCACTTCTTGCCGAGCAGATTGCTGCCCGACACGAACACTCCAAGCATCTTCGTCGCTTGGTAGCTTGCACCGAGCGACAGGTTGCTCACCGTGCCGAGGTCGCAAAGTTCAGTGGTGATATTTTCGGGCACATCTGGAGAAGAGCCTGCGACTTTCATCACACAGGGTGTAGTGCGCTTCGCACGCAGCTCATAGCCGAGATTCACCTTCAGCTTCTCAATAGGTGTAACGGTGAGCGAAAAATCGGCTATGCACTTGGCACGGTCGAAGCCGAGGAAATAGCCTTTGTCCAAATCCTGCGGCGAATAGGTGAGCGACAGACGGGCATCGACTAATGAACGATAGCGGTAGCCCACTTCGGCACCGGCTTTCCAGCCCTTTATGTCGTATGGCTCATAGAGAGTGCAGAATGTGTGGAATTTGTCGGCACCGTTGATTGTAGGGAGCGGCATCGACTTGAAAATGCCATATCCTGCAAACACCCTGGCATGGAATCCGGTGAATGGTCCTACGCGCAGTGCCAGTTCGGCATCAAGCGGTACAAAGGGGTTGCTGAGCGGCGCTATCGGGCTAACGTAGCGATTGTGAGCGTAGATGTCGCTCAGCGTGGTGATGCTCTTTCCTCCGGTAGCTTTCAGCTCAACGGCGGCACCGTCGCACACGGCGTAGTTGAGGCGAATGTTGGGCGCAATCCTGAAAGCCGTGCCATCGCTCATGGAGATATTCACATTGACTCCGGCACGGGCATTGAACTTACCACTCGCATAGCGCACAAAGGGAGCAAGAGTGAGCAGCCCCATGCCGTCGGTGTGCTTCAACTGATCCTCGGTGGGAGCGTTGCCTGAAAGAACGATGAGATCCTGAAAGCTGCGTCCGAGATACTGGAATTTCACATCGGCACCATAGTTGAGAGAGCCACGATAGAGGGTCTCTCCCGACAGCGACAGAGCGAATCGGTTGTCGGCAATGCCCTTGTTGTTGATCGTAGCATTGACAGCCTTCGACAAGCCGAAATGCGAGAAATCAAGGGCTGCCGAATACTTGAATGTGTCGGCATTGCCGGGATTGTTGCGCCAACCGAGAGCTACGCGGAACTCATTCACCGACTGCATAGAGTCGCTCTCGTTCCAGCCATTGGTGTCGTAGACAGTAGCCCCACCGCCGGGTGTGGAAGTGTAGCCGTAGCCGCCGTAGTAGTTGAAGTGGTCGAAGTGGCACATTGCCGAAGCTGTGAGCGTGCCACGATAGAAACGGCGGCTGAAGTCGATACCGATGATGTTGTTGTTGAACTTCTGCTTTTGCGGCTCGGCAAGAGCTTCGGGCAGATTCTCCGAGCGGTTGCGTCCGCTCCATGTGGAATTATGCTGCACCCAGAGGTTGAGAGCCGTCGCAGGCTTCGCAATGATTGCATATCCGGCATTGGCGGCTATGTTGGCGTAAGAGCCTATGCCAAAGTCGGCATATCCACGGCTGTGGGAGAACTCGTGAGTGGTGCGATAGCCGTAGGGCATCATGAGCGGAGCAAGAGCAGGCACATCGTCAGGCACCGACCATTCGCTGTAGCCGATGCTGCGCGGCTTCACGTCGGGTTTCGACACCGCAGGCAGTAGATTCAGCTTCGAGGCCTTGCGCTCATGCGGTGTGTAGTCGGTCTCCACGGTAATCTCCTTGGTAAGATCCTCCTGCGCCACGGCAGGCACCGACAGGAGCAGTGAGGAGAGGAGAAAGGCAGATATTGTGATGCGTTTCATAATCGGGAAGTGTTTTTGTTGATTGCGTTTGTTGATTGGATTTTACTCGCTGTGGCTACTTCTTCTTATTCGACTTTTTCCACTTTGAGAGTCGGGAGTCAATCATTTTGAAGATATCGTTGTCAGTACCCGGATAGTTGTTGCGCAGACTTTCAAGATACTGCGTAGCCTCAAGATTGTCGCCACGCTTGTGGCAAACGTCGGCAAGCAGAATGAAACCGCGAGCAAGCCAATACTGGTGCGGCGTACCGGCATCAATGAAGGCATTGAGCACTTTCTCGGCACGCTTGTAGTTCTCGGCGCGATAATAATAGTCGGCAAGTTCGTAAGCGGCGCGTGCGCCATATATTGAGCGTGTGTTATCGGCAAGTTGCGTAAGGTCGTCGACAGCCTCCTTGCCACGCTTGAGCTTGATTCGGGCAATGGCACGGTTGAATGTTGCCTCGTTCTCCTCCTCCGGCGACAGACTTCCGAGCGAGAGCAGAGCATCGGCACTCTCCTCGACCTTGGCATACTGCTCAAGTTCGACGGCGATGCGCATAATGCCGAGATGTGCATTGAGCTTGTTGTCGTGCGATGAGGCACGGGTTGCAAGGTCTTCATAGACCGCCTGAGCCTCTTTGAGCTGCTTTTTGCGGAACAAAATGTCGCCCTTCATAGCCAAGGCATCTTCAGCAAAAGCTGCATCGGCATTGGTGGCAAGAACGGCATCTACGTCGGCAAGTGCTTTGTCGTAGTTTCCGCTCTTGTACTCATGACGCGCTACGTAATATCGGGCCTTGGCGGCGTAGGCACCATCGGGATATTGAGCCAGATAATCGCGCATCTTGTCGATGCTCGGCTTCTCAGCCATATATGCCTTCTCGGCAACCTCGAAAGTTAGGCGGTCGATTTCGCTGATTTCGAGTTTTGGGGCATTTGGCACGCTATTGAGGAAGTCGACATATTCACGGAGCTGTCCGCGGTCGGCATAAATGAGCTTGAGGTCCTCGGCAGCGGCAGCCGCTTCCTCGCTGGTGGGATATTGGCTAATCAGCTTCTTGTAGCTGTCGATTGCCCTGGCATCATTGCCCATGTTGCGCTCGGTGATAGCCTTTTGGAGCAGTGCCTTGCGGGCAGCAGCCGACGACGGATAGAGTCGCGACAGCTCATCGTAGGTGCTCACGGCAGCCTCGCCGTCGTTGGTGGCGACGTAGGCTTCAGCCTTTTGCAGCATTGCTGCCGATGCGATTTGCGAATTTGGATATTCCTTCAGTAGACGGTTGATAAGCTGTATCTTTGCATCATGGCTCTTGGTAAGACCGAGCATCACAGCCTTCTGGTAGAGGGGATAGTCGCCGGTAGCGCGGTGGAGGTTATATGCGCGGTCGTAGGCATTGGCAGCCTCGTTGTAGCTTTTGGCGTAGTAGTAGGTATCTCCGATTCGGCTGTAGGCATCAGCCCGTGTGGCATCGCTGAGCGACTTGGCAGCTACAGCCTTCTCGAAGGCATTGCGGGCAGTGGCATAGCTGCGGAGCTGGAAGCGCGAGTAGCCGAGATTGTAGTGCGCGAGGGCATAGTTAGAATTTTTGGAGCTTGTTCCGGCTATGAACGCCTCCTGGCTCTTCGCGGCAGCAGAATACTTGCCGCTGCGATATTGGCACTCGCCGAGCCACAGGTTGCACTCATTGCGCAGGGCACGGTCGTAATCGCCCACCGCCCGGGCATCGGTGAAAAATCTGTTGGCTTCGCCCACCTTGCCGTTTGAAAGCGACTGTACACCGAGATTGTAGAGCACGCGCTGCTTGGCGCGAAGCACCTTGTCAGAGGGTGTCTTGATGTGTGATATGCTCTCGAGAGCGCGCTCATAGTTGCCTCCCGTATTATAGGCATTGATGAGGTAATCCTCAACGTCGCCGGCATAGGTCGACTTTGGGAAACGGTTGAGGAACTGCTCGAATATGTCGATAGAACGATTGAAGGGCGTGCGTCCGCCGTCGCTCTGTGTGAGGGCATAATTGAAGAATGCCGTTTCCTGCACATTGGTGTCGTAGGGCATACTGAAGGCTTTATCATAAGCCATTGCAGCGGCATTGAGGCTTCCGGTCTTCACATTGGAGTGACCGATGAACATGTATGCGCTCTGCGACATGGCATCTTCAATCTCAGTCACACCTGCCATGTGCTCGCTGCAAGCGGCATACTCATGGTTGCGGTAGTCGAGCACTCCGAGAATGTAGAGTGCGGTGCGCTCGGGCGACCCTTCGCAGGCATCAACGTAGGCATTGAGGTGCTTTGCAGCTTCGGTATCGTTGTCGTGGTGATAGCGGCTCTCGCCAACCACACGGTTCATTTCGCCTGAGAACTCAGGAACTGGATTTTCATTGAGGAGCAAGCGGCCGCGAGCGATTACATCGTCGAATTGGCGGCGTGTGAACAGAATCTGGCACACATAGTAGCGGGCGGCATCGGCAAGCTCTACATTCGACGCAACATCGCCAAACTTTGCAAGGGCAGCATCGTAATTGCCCTGGGCATAGTCGACGTAACCCTGGAAGAACACACCGGCATCGCGGTAGCTCTTGGAAAGCGAAAGCCTGTCGAAACGGATGCGTGCATCTGAGAACTCGCCGAGGCGCAGCAGCGAGTAGCCCTCGCGATAGGCGAGTGTAAGGTCGGCATCGACATCGAGCACATTCACTCCCACTTCTCCGTAGGCCTTGACAGCCTCGCCATAGCGTCCGTTGAAGAAATGCCAGTCGCCAATGACAGCCCATGCACGCGGCACAAGATGCGAGCCGGGATTTTCGGCAATGAACTCCTCCATTTCATTCACGCACTCGGCACGCCCCTGCTCATAGTGGCACAAGGCAATGCAGAAGCGGGCTTCGGCAGCCAGAGTGGCATCGGTGGGCAGCTCGGTAAATCGCTTTAGCTGGTCGAGTGCTCCCACATAGTTGCCATCGGCCATCATTAGTTTTCCTCTGGTGAGGAATCCCTGGGGAGCAGTGCTCATAATGCCAGTTTGGGCAGCAGCACATAGCGGCAGGGCGGCACAGACTCCTATAATTGCTTTGTTGATTTTCATAATGTTGCTTTTATCAGTGCAAATTTAGGCAAAATCGCCGACATTAGCACCCTATGAGGGGATAAAATGGGGAATCGGGCTGATTTATTCACCGTTTTTCGTGAGCAGTAGCCGACTTGGCATACGATTGAGAATCATTAAAAAGTAACAATTGAGGGTAAATATACCACAAAATGTTTGGTTTATTACCATTTTTAGCATTATCTTTGCAGCATGAATAACACAACAACTAAATCTGATGCAATGAAGACACAAAGAGAATTGACCAAAATGCGCGATGCCGAACTGCTTCGCGACTACCGCTCGAAGCTTGGCGAAGCCATGAAGCGCGGCGGCGAAATCAACCGCAGGCAAATCGTAGAGGAGGTGCTTGCCACGGGGCGACCACGCTACTACCTGCAATTCACCCAAGCCTACAATGTGATGACTCGAATTAACCACCGTGGAATCACCGGGCGCAAACTCACGCTGAAAAATGAAATGTGGCTGGAAATCTACGAGAAAATGCGCAAAACAATGGCCGAGAATGAGGGACTTGTGATGCACGAAGCTCTGGCGCGCGTGCTACAGTCGGAACGTGCATCGCGATACTTCATCACACCGCGCTATGCCTATCGCTACATCTACGATGTGCAGCGTGCGGCTCGAAACAATAACTAAAAAATCACAATCGGAATGACTGCACAAAACTTGTTTACCATGAAATGGTGTGCCGTGGCTGCTATGGCAGTTATTGCAGCTTCGTGCCACACGACAAAATCGTCAACTGCTGCCGCATCGGCTTCAATGCAATGGAATGAGGTGAAGCTCGACTCGGCTAAAACTGATGAAGAATTGGAAATAGAGCTTGATGAATGGTATTTCTACCACGACACGCTGCCACTGCCATGGCATCGCACTGACTCATCGGCAACGCCTGCACCAATGCCGGCAACGGCGGCAGTGCGGCATCTGGCAGTGAAGCGGAAGGCAACAGCGGCTTCCGGCTCAGTGAAGGGAGCTGCGACAGTGAAGGAGCAAGTGGCTGAAAAGTCGTCGCAAGCAACTGCATGTGGCATTTGCCGCATAGTGCTCGCGGCGGCTGCCGTGGTGGCAATCGTAGCCACAATTATAATTGCACGACTAAAAATGTGGAACAACTGATAACGTATATTATGAAAAACTATCGAATTACAAATGTAGTGCTCGACAGTGAGCAAATCTATCGTGCCATGATGGCTGAGTATGCGCTTATAGTGGCAGGGAAAAGTGAAGAAGAAGCACCCATGCAGTATGCAAAGTGCGACTTGTCGGGAATTTTCAAGGTGCTCTATGCTGAGGAGCTTGGGGCTGTGTGCTCCAAAATAGGAGGTTACATTGATAATGTGGAGGCGACTACGGAAGGTTTCACCCGAATTGCATTGCGGCTGCCGGCACTGGCTCCGGCGATGCTCGACAGCCTTTTGCGCCGCCGAATGGAAGATTGCATTGTGGCAAGTGTGCTGTTGCGGTGCCTGCTGCCGGTGAAGTCGACGCAAGCCGAATACCGACAGCTCGTCGACCGCTCACGCCTCGCCCTGCGCTCCCTGCGCCACCTCCTCGCCCCTCGCAGTTGAAAAATGAGGTTTTGACTTTCACAAAAAACAGCCTCACACAAGCGGTTATCCATGCTTGTGTGAGGCTTAAATTCTGTATCAGCAGCTTGTAGCTGCCCAAATCATGAGTCTTTATTAGAATTAGAAACTGTAGCTAATTGATGCTGCCAAAGTGGATAATTTAATGGCAGAACCATATTCGTATTCAAGAAATTTCGTAAAATCGGAGCCATAGCTCACGCCCAAAGAGAACGCCTTGTAGGTTAATCCAAAACCGGCTTGCCACCCGGCTTGGAAACGCTTTGCAGGATTGCCGTCCATATCCCCATCATCAAAGAGGTTGTAGTCTTTAGCCGACATCTTGTCGCCCCACACGTCGAATCCACTCTGTTTGTTTTTTGCCATAATAAATGCTCCCACCGAAACGCCGGCAAACGGCACAAAGGCGATGTTGCGCTTGCTCGATAATGTGATGCGATAAGCCAAATTAATTGGAACTGAAAGATTCATTGTGCTTATTTTCATTGACCTATACCCATCATACATGAAATAATAATTATCACCCACATAATAATCATTGACATAACGATGACTGTGTGACTTCCGGGCGTAGGTGAACTTCAATCCATATTCAAGATAAAGTGGCTTTGACGACATTAGTCTAATGCCCTGAAGCAATTCAATGCCAACGCCGGGAAGATTCTTTCCGAATTCATCGGCATTTGATATCAAGTAGTGAGTGTAATAGACAGCCACGCGATTGTAGTGTTTCTCAGAGCCGCGCGAATTGGCACGCTTGATTCGGATAGTGCCCAAGTCGG
>CAMFSS010000053.1 GCA_945983195.1 uncultured Prevotellaceae bacterium
CTGCGGTGCGGACGAGACTCGAACTCGCGACCCCATGCGTGACAGGCATGTATTCTAACCAGGCTGAACTACCGCACCAATGGTGTCTTTGCTTTTGCGAGTGCAAAGTTAGCATATCATTGTGAATTATGCAACAATTTCGCGCATTTTTTGTGCAAAGTTTTGCGTAATTCACTCCAAATTGCTCAAATTCAGCCATTCTGCGCACACACGGCAAGTGCCTCGGGGTTATTTCACGCCGAGGTCTTGCATAGTGCGCGGAGCCGGAGTGCGAGGCAGGGGCTTGTAGCTCTTAAGCTCTTCGAGTATTACTTCGATGGCTTTGTTGAGCTGCTCGTCGATTCCAGCCTGCTCCTTTATTGGGTCGTTGTCGATTAGGATGTCGGGGTCAACGCCGTGGTTCTCCACAATCCACTTTCCGGTGGCGGCATCGTAGTTGGTGAAGAATGGAATGCGAATGTCGGTTCCGTCGATGTAGGGCAGCGACGAAGTGATTCCCACAATTCCACCCCATGAGCGTGTGCCGATTACCTTGCCGAGCTTCACAGCCTTGAAGCTCCAGGGGAACAGGTCGCCGTCGCTTGCCGAGTATTTGCTCACGAGCAGCACCTTGGGGCCGTAGGCAGTGCCTTCGGGGATAAGTCCGTTCTGCTTGGAGTTGCGGTACATGGTCATGCGATAGGGCTTGCGCATGAGTCGCTCCAGGAGCATAGGCGACACGTTTCCGCCGCCGTTACCGCGGTCGTCGATAATCAGAGCCTCCTTGTCGAGCTGCGGATAATAGTAGCGGCAGAATTCATTCAAGCCTTCAGGACCCATGTCGGGCACATAGATGTAGCCCACGCGGCCATTTGTGGCTTTCTCAACGGTGGCGATGTTCTTCTGCACCCACTCGTAGTGGTAGAGCGGATACTCGTCGGCGATAGGCGACACCACGATGGTGCGTGCTCCGGCGGCACTCGGTGTGGAGTTTACGGTAAGCTCGGTGGGCACACCGGCTTTGCCTTCGAGCAGGGCGTAGATGTTTTTCACTTCGGTGACAGGCACACCGTCGATTGCGATGATGAAGTCGCCGTCTTTCACATTGAGCCCAATCTCGGCGAGCGGCGACTGTAGCTCGGTGCTGTAGGGTGCGCCCTTGAGGATGCGGTCGATGCGGAAATATCCACTTTCGTGTGCGCTCAGTTCAGCACCCAGCATACCGGTCTGAATCACGTCTATACCCTTGAAGTCGCCCGGATCAACGTAGGCGTGACCGCAGGCAAGTTCGCCGATAAGACCTCCAATCACATAGCTGAGGTCTTGGCGGCACTTCACGTAAGGGAGCAGTGCAGCATATTTGTCGTGCATCTTGTTCCAGTCGACACCGTGCATATTTTCGAGGTAGAAACCGTCGCGGTAGGCACGCCAAGCCTCATTGAAGATTTGAGTCCACTCCTCGGTGTAGTTGATGTTCACGTTGAGGTTGTCGAGGTTCACAGGTTTGTCGGTCGAAGCCTTGTCGGCAGGGAAATCCATCACATAGAACTTGCGTCCTGCGGCGAGCAGAGCAGCCTTCTTGCCATTGTCGGCAACGGCAAGAAGACCATTGCCAAACGACTCGCTCTTCTGCTTAGCGAAGTCGAACACCGATATTTCCGCGCCGTTGTTGTACCAGAGTTTCTTTCCGTTGCAATAGAAACTGCCGTAGTTTCCGCTCGGGAGAGGGAGCTTGATGATGCGGTCGCCGATGCCGTCGAGGTCGATGACGGTGACATTCTCGTCGGTGGCGGCAGCCTTCTTTGCCTTTTTGTCGGTCTTTTTCTTGTCGGCGGCTTTCGGCTCGTCGGTCTTCGGAGCCTCCACGGTCTCCTTGTCGTCTTTCTCAAGGAAAGGCGAAGGAGTGCCTTTTGAGAGCAGCGCGATGTAGACGCCCTCCATATTGGTGTAGGCGTGGTTCCATTCGGTGTAGCTGTAGATGGGGTTGAAGTCGCGTGCCGATGCGAAGATAAGGTATTTGCCGTCGGTGCTGAAAGCCGGAGCCGATGAGTCGTACCAGTCTTCGGTAACGGCAGTTTCGCGGCGAGAGCGGAGGTCGTAGAGATAGACAACGCTCATGTTGTTGCGTGCCGGGCGTGTGTAGGTAATCCAGCGGCTGTCGGGAGAGAACTCCACGCCATAGAAGCGGCTGATGGAGTCTTCGGCGATGAGCTGCTTCTGTGCGGTGGCAATGTCGAGGCTGTAGAGGCGGTTTTTGCGATCGCCGTAGACGATGGTCTTGCCGTCGGGGCTAAGCTCATAGAAGTGAATGTAGGCATCGTTGCCGGAGGTGAGCTGCCGGGCATCGGTTCCGTCGGCATTACGCGTCCAAAGCTCTGTTTCGCCGGTAGCGTCGCTCACGTAGAAGATGCTCTTTCCGTCCTTGCTCCACTCAGGCAGACGGTCGTGCACGCCTGCGGTGCGTGTGATGTTGCGCGTCACACCCTTCTCGCCCGGAACATCGAAGATGTCGCCGCGCGCACCAAGAAGCATGCGGCTGCCGTCGGGCGAGAGTGCCCATGAGTTGATGTAGTTTTTCACATTGCGAATCTCGGCGCGGGCGGCATTGCCCTCATCGCGCATTTCAATGTTGATGCGGGTCGACTTGCGAGTCGTGGGGTCGAACTTGTAGATGTAGCCTCCATTTTCAAACACTATGATGCTACCGTCGGTGCTTGGGAACTTCACATCGTACTCGGTGAAGTCGGTGACCTTCGTTGTGGCTTTTGTCACGGTGTTGTAGCTGAAAAGGTTCATGGTGTTGTCGCGGTCGCTGGCAAAGAAAATTTCATCGCCAATCCACATCGGGAAGATGTCCTGCGCCACATTGTTGGTAACATTGTCGACGCGTCCGGCTTCGGGGTCGTAGACCCAGATGTCGTCGGCCATACCGCCCTTGTAGTATTTCCAAGTGCGGAACTCGCGGAACACGCGGTTGTAGGCGAGCTTCTTACCGTCGGGAGAGTAGCTGCAAAAGCCTCCTTCGGGTAGCGGCACAGGCTGCGACATTCCGCCGTCGGGCGAGATTGTGTAAAGCCGTCCGTCGAAACCCGAGCTGATGCGGTTGCGGTAGACGATGGAGCGTCCGTCGCGGCTCCAGCACATCACCACATTGTTCGGACCCATGCGGTCGGCAAGGTTGTCGCGTGCATTGGTGGCGGTGTAGGTGAGTCGGGTAGGGGAGCCTCCGGCAGCAGGCATCACATACACCTCGGTGCTGCCATCATACTGTCCGGTGAAGGCTATCTGCTTTCCGTCGGGCGAGAATCGTGCAAACATCTCATATCCCTCATGGGAAGTGAGGTGCTTTGCCTCACCGCCCTCGATAGGGGCTGAATAGAGGTCGCCTGCATAGGAGAACACCACTTCCGAGCCATTCGTGGCCGGAAAGCGCAGCAGTCGGCCCTCATAGGCACTTGCCGGCAAAGTGGCGCCGGCAGCAGCCAAAGATAGAATCAATAGTTTTGCTTTCATATAAATTGAAATTTGTTCGTTTTTTTGGAAATTTTCTTATAGTGCAACTGAAAATACGACTCAAATTGCACGGCAAAATTACTGATTTATCGCAAACCGTGCACCCAAATTGCAATTATTTTGCAAAAAAACATTATCTTTGCCCCGGTTAGGTGTATCCTGATATTCTATGCCGAAAATGAAACATCTGATATTTCCACTATGCTTTTTGTGGCTGGCATTTGCAGCAGGCTCATGCAGCAGCGACAAGCCTGCCGATGCTCATGCCGAAGAATCCATACCACTGATTATCCTCGATACCGACATAGGCAGCTCTACCGACGACCTCTTTGCGCTTCAAGCTGTCTATAATTATGCCAGGCGTGGCGAATGTAGGCTGCTCGGAGTGATAGTAAACCGCATGGGCAGCGACTGTGCAGCTCTTGCCGACATGATGAACACCTACTACGGCTTTGGCAATGTGCCTGTAGCATACGCCCGCGAAGGAGCCGAAAACTCTGTGGTGTGGATTGACTATCGCAATATGTATCGCGCAACCGATGCCTCGGGTCAGCCCATTTTCAGCCTCAGTGTAAGTGACTACAACACTCTGCCCGACGGCTACCGGCTCGATCGACGGCAGTAGGCGCCCACGCCCGCCCAGTCGGGTAGGATTTGCAGCATAGGAGTCGGTAACTGCCTGGCTCGCCGGCTTGCCTCAGCTGCCGTTGAGGAGACTCCGATGACAGGCGTGGAACTGGTGCGCACCAAGGTGAAGTGTCTGTGCCTGATGGCAGGAGTGTTCAACGACCCCAACCGTGCCGACTATAATTTGGAGCAGTGTATGGAATATTCGCAGCAGATGATGGAATTGTGGCCAAGTGATGTGGATATGGTATTTTGCCCCAGTGAAGTGGGCAAAACCATCTTCTACGACTCTGCCGATGTGCTCGCTGACTACTCCACAGAGGCTGTCCACCCTATAAAGTACGTCTATGAGAACTACACTGTCGACGACGGGCAATATATGTGGGACTATATCACCGCAGTAGGTGCAGTGGAAGGGGTTGACGACTCCCACCTCTCGCCACGCGGCACGGTGACGCTGAATCCTGATGCAACAACCACTTTTACCCCTTCAGCCTTAGGCAACTGCCGCTACCAACTGCCCTACACCGCCAACGAGGCAGCAGCGGTGCTCGCCCGTCTGCGAGCCGAGTGCCGCAACCAGTGAATTTAATACTATTTTGGTGTGGTGGGCAAATTTCTTGCTCATTGGCGTGGTAATTTTGTGTCGTGAAAGGCAAGCTGGCCTCTCGCGATTAAATCTGAACTTAAAATTTAATAAAATTACCAATTATGAACAAGACTGACATTTCGGCACTCAACTGTGTGCTAATCATCGTGGCTATGATTTCAATTATGCTCTTTATCTGAGCGCAGCTCATCACCGGCAGGGTTGCAATCCGGCTATTGCGCACCCCTGCCGGCTTTTTTTCTGCCAATTAGCCGAAAAGTTTCCACCAATTGGCGAAAAAGCCGCATTGTAATAGAATTTTTTCGGCAAGTTATAGTGGTTTTTCGCGAATAAACGCTAACTTTGTGAAAGTGTAACGGGCTCCCCCGACTGACCCCTATCAAGATTCAAGGCTTTCGCTATGCCCCCGATGCAAGCGTGTGCCTCCAAAGAGGGCGGAATGACGAAGAGGGCAGCTCCACACTACACTGAAACGCTAACATACGGTAGAAAAAGACACAATATGGCTAAAAGTCGGAACAGCAAATCGTCGGCAACGGCGAAACACAATCTGGAATCGCAGATTATTGATTTTTTCAACAGGGAAAACCATATTCCCTACAACTACAAGCAGGTGTCGGCAGCTCTCGGAGCCGATACACCGAAGCTCCGCTCTACGGTGGTGGAGATCCTTGAAGAACTCGCCATTGAAGGCTTCCTTGTGGAAACAACCCCGGGAAAATTCAAGGCTACCACACGCAACACCGTAGCCGACGGCATTTTCGTGCGCCGCAGCAATGGCAAGAACGGTGTGGAGCTTACCGACGAAGATGGTGAAGTGAAGTCGATTTTCGTTGCCGAGCGCAACTCGATGCACGCACTCAACGGCGACAAGGTGCGAGTGCACATCTGCGCGCAGCGTCGTGGCTGCGAGCCTGAAGCCGAAGTGATTGAGGTGCTCGAAAAGAAGGACCAGGTGTTCATCGGCACGCTTCAAGTGGAGAAATACTATGCCAACCTGCTTACCGACAGCAAATTTCTCGCTACCGACATCTTTATTCCCAAAAACAAGCTCAAGGGCGGACTAAGCGGCGACAAGGCGATTGTGCGCATAGTCGACTGGCCCGAGAATGCAAATAGCCCTGTGGGCGAGGTGGTGGATGTGCTTGGCACCGCCGGCGACAACAACGCCGAAATTCATGCAATTCTTGCCGAATACGGACTGCCCTACCGTTATCCCGAGGCTGTCACCAAGGCTGCCGACCGCATACCCGACGACATCACACCCGAGGAGATTGCCAAGCGCCGCGATTTCCGCGATGCCATAACCTTTACAATCGACCCGAAGGATGCAAAGGACTTCGATGACGCTCTCTCAATCGAGAAGCTGCCCAATGGCAACTGGCAGGTGGGAATACACATTGCCGACGTGACGCACTACGTGAAGCCCGGCACTATCATCGACAAGGAGGCTGAGAAGCGCGCCACTTCGGTGTATCTCGTCGACCGTACGGTGCCGATGCTCCCCGAGCGTCTGTGCAACGGCGTGTGCTCGCTTCGACCCAACGAGGAGAAACTTGCATTTTCGTGCATTGTGGAGATGGACAACAACGCCCATGTGCTCAGCACCGACATTTGCCGCACTGTAATCAAGAGCAACCGCCGCTTCACCTACGAGGAGGCGCAAAATATCATCGAGACCGGACAGGGCGAATACTCCGACCAAGTGCTTGCGCTCGACCACCTGGCTAAAATCATGCGCAAGTCGCGCTTTGAGAACGGCTCGGTGGAATTCGACCGCTGCGAGGTGCGTTTCGACATCGACGATAACGGCCGCCCCGTCGACGTGTACTTCAAGGAATCGAAAGATGCCAACAAGCTTGTGGAGGAGTTTATGCTCCTTGCCAACCGCAAGGTTGCCGAGCGGATAGGCATTCCTCCCAAGGGGAAGAAGGCAAAGGCTTTCGTATATCGTATTCACGATATGCCCAACAGCGACAAAATGGACAATCTGCAAGCCCTGGTGCGCAACTTCGGCTACAAGCTCAAGACCAAGGGCAACGCGAGCGACGTGAACAAGTCGCTCAACCGCATGCTCCACGACATAAAGGGCAAAGCCGAGGAGAACCTCCTTTCCACTCTTGCTGTGCGTGCCATGGCAAAGGCTGTGTATTCAACCGTGAATATCGGGCACTACGGACTTGCATTCGACTATTACACCCATTTCACATCGCCCATACGCCGCTATCCCGACATGATGGTGCACAGGCTGCTCGACAAGTACCTCGCCGGCGGACGCACGGTGAACCAGGCAAAGCTTGAGGAGGAGTGCAAGCACTCAAGCGACATGGAGCAGCTTGCCGCCAATGCCGAGCGTGCCTCAATCAAGTACAAGCAGGTGGAATACCTTGGCGAGAGGCTCGGTCAAGTGTATGAAGGAACAATATCGGGCGTGACCGAGTGGGGACTCTATGTGGAAATCGACGAAAACAAGTGCGAGGGGCTTGTGCCCATTCGCGACCTTGAGGGCGACTACTATGAGTTCGACGAGAAGAACTACTGCCTGATTGGCCGCAGGCGCAACCGCCGCTATACGCTTGGCGACCATGTGACCATTCAGATTGCTCGTGCCGACTTGGTGAAGAAGCAGCTCGACTTTGCACTCGTCGACGAGGCTCACCCGGCAGGCACCCACCGCATCGACAAGGCTCCAATCACAGTGTCGCGCTCGCGCCTGGCACAGTTGCAGGAGAAGGCACCTGGACGCACCCGTGGCAACAAGCCCGGCTCGAAGAGCAAGAAAGGCTCAAAGAAGGGCAAGGGTCGCAAAGGCTGACGCGGCGCAGGCTTCAGCCGGCACTTCTTCAGGCCCGGAAAAACCGTAAAAAAGGCTTGTCAGCAACAAATTGAGGCGGAAATATGGATTTTTTTCCTTAATAGTTGTAATTGCGGTGAAAAAAAGGTAATTTTGTGTGCAAAATCATGAAACAATCATAATAATCAAAATAATTAATTAACTAAAATCAGAACTACTATGTGGTTAACTAACTCTTCTGTAGGAAGAAAGGTCGTGATGTCAGTAACCGGACTCGCCCTTATCCTATTCTTAACGTTCCACGTGCTGATGAATGCTGTTGCAATCTTCGATCCCGAGGCTTACAACAAGGTCTGCGGCATTCTTGGAGCTAACTGGTATGCTGTAGCAGCCACTCTTGGTCTTGCAGCACTATTCCTAATTCACATCATCTACGCTTTCTGGCTCACTATCCAGAACAAGAAAGCTCGTGGAAATGATGCCTACAACGTCACTGCTCGTCCCAAGTCGGTTGAGTGGGCTTCGCAGAACATGCTTGCCCTTGGAGTAGTGATTGCGTGCTTCACCGTGCTTCACCTCTATCAATTCTGGGGTCGCATGATGCTTGCTGAGCTTCTTCCCTGCTGCGCCAATGAGGTGTCGCCTGCCAATGGCTGGGGACAAATCATGCTTCAATTCGGCGGTTCGCTCGGTTGGGCTGTCCTTGTAATTTATCTTATCGGTTTTGGTGCCCTTTGGTTCCACATGACTCACGGATTCTGGAGCGCATTCCAGTCGCTCGGAACAAACAACACAGCATGGCTTCCTCGCCTGAAAAAGACTGCTTGCGCTTGGGCTACCGTTGTGTGCCTGCTCTTCGCAGTTGAGGCTGTAGTGTTCACTCTCAAGGCTCAGTGCCCCGAGTGCTCGGCACAGCGTGTTCCTGCCTATGAGTTGAAGATTATGGAGAAAGCTTGCCACGGAAATCATGGCGAGTGCACTGAGGCTGCCGCAAAATGCCACAAGGGCGAAGGCTGCCAGGAAGCCGGACAATGCCCCGAAGGTAAGCCTTGCTGCAAAGAGGCCGGACAATGCCCCGAAGGTAAGCCTTGCTGCAAAGAGGCCGGTAAGTGCCAAGAGGGTGGCTGCGCTGACGCTAAGCCTTGCTGCCAGGAAGCAGGACAGTGCCCTGAGGGTAAGCCATGCTGCCAGGAAAAAGCTGTTGAGGAATAAATATAAGCTGAGTAATTCTATTAACAATTAAATTGTAATTTCAAAAATGGAAGATAATAAGAAAACTACCGCAACTGCTCAGCCCGTAATCGACTCTAAGATTCCCGAAGGTCCCGTAGCTGAGAAGTGGACTAACTATAAAGCTCACCAGAAGCTGGTGAACCCCGCCAACAAGCGCCGCCTCGACATCATCGTGGTCGGTACAGGTCTTGCCGGAGCATCGGCAGCATCTACGCTTGCTGAAATGGGCTTCAACGTGCTCAACTTCTGCATTCAGGATTCACCCCGCCGCGCACACTCAATTGCTGCACAGGGTGGTATCAATGCCGCCAAGAACTATCAGAACGACGGCGACTCGGTTTACCGCCTGTTCTACGACACAGTGAAGGGTGGTGACTATCGTGCACGCGAGGCCAACGTTTACCGTCTGGCTGAAGTGTCGAACAACATCATCGACCAGTGCGTTGCCCAGGGTGTTCCTTTCGCACGCGAATACGGCGGCACACTTGCCAACCGCTCATTCGGTGGAGCACAGGTGTCACGTACATTCTATGCCAAGGGTCAGACCGGCCAGCAGCTCCTTCTTGGTGCCTACTCGTCGCTCAACCGCCAAATCCAGCTTGGCAAGGTGAAGAGCTACAACCGCTATGAGATGCACGACGTGGTAATCGTCGACGGACGTGCACGCGGTATCATCGCAAAGAACCTCGTAACCGGCAAGTTTGAGCGTTTTGCCGCTCACGCAGTGGTTATTGCCACCGGTGGTTACGGTAACACATATTTCCTTTCGACAAACGCAATGGGCTGCAACTGTAGTGCCGCAGTAGCCTGCTACCGCAAGGGTGCCTACTTTGCAAACCCGGCTTACGTTCAGATTCACCCAACATGTATCCCCGTACACGGCGACAAGCAGTCGAAGCTTACTCTTATGTCGGAGTCGCTCCGTAACGACGGCCGTATCTGGGTACCTAAGAAGATCGAAGATGCCAAGAAGCTCCAGAAGGGCGAAATCAAGGGTAGCGACATCCCCGAAGAGGACCGCGACTACTACTTGGAGCGCCGGTATCGGGGATTCGGTAGCATTGTGCCT
>CAMFSS010000054.1 GCA_945983195.1 uncultured Prevotellaceae bacterium
GTAAAAGCAAAAGGCAAAGTGGTGTTTGACGGACTTTATATATTCCAAGAGTGCACTGCTCTCGAAACCGCTACTTTTACCGGCTCCGGCGACGACTATACAGTAATGAACCCTGATATTTTTAAACGTTGCTACAACTTGAAATCTGTCGAGTTCTATCACCTCAAGGGCAATGGTCAGGACAACGATATGGACAGTGTCTTCACAGATTGTACAAGTCTCGAAAGGGTCACTTCCACTCGTACCCCTGAGATATCAAAAATCGGCTACTCCTGCTTCGATGGTTGCACGAGCCTGAAAACACTATCTCTCCCGGAAAAGGAGTTTGCGGTTAACGAGACCGCTTTCCGGAATTGTACTGCCTTGGAAAGTTTCGACTTCACGAATGTCACCTCCCTTGGCAAAGCAAGTTTCAAGGGTTGTACTGCATTGGCATCAACGCCCAACATCTCCAAACTCACCACAATCACTGAAAATGCATTTGAAGGTTGTACAAGCTTGACAAGCTTGGATTTCACCAACCTTTCATCAATAGGTCCCAATGCTTTCAACGGCTGCACCGCATTGGCATCGGTCAATTTCAATTATTCATCGGAAACTCCTACTACAATCACCGTCTCCATTGGCACCCAGGCTTTCACCGGCTGCACTGCATTAGCATCACTCAATTTCAATTCTTCATCGTATAATCCTCCCACAGTGGAAAGCGAAGATGCCTTCGATGCATCGCACTATGCCAATACCGTGGTTGATGTGCCCGAAATCAGATTTCGCGACTTTTTCAACAACGCAATTTGGAAAAAGTTCGCCAAACTCAAGCACCCGATGTACGCCTACACGTCCGTTGACGGCGGCTACTCTATCCGCAAAAGTGAATACGCTCTCGTAGAGGATTTCACAGGTATAGTCGAAATTCCCGCAACATACAATTCACAAGATGTGGTAGCTATTGAAGAAGGCGCATTCCAAGATCTGCCATATCTCTACGGTGTTACTCTCCACGAAAAAATAGCTTCCATTGGTGCTAATGCGTTTGCTGGCTGCCCTACGATCAGTACGGTAATCAACAAACGCACAGAGCCTCTTACCGAAGATGTTTGTCCTTATTCAGCCTTTGACTCTGAGACTTATAAAGGCACACTCATTGTGCCATTTGGAAGCCTCGATGCATATAGTAACACTGAACCATGGTGTAATTTCAGCGTGAAGAAGCAAGTCAGCGGCGATCTCATTCTCCCTGCTCCGACGGCTTCTCACGCGTCGTGCGAGTTTAACCAGCCTTTCTATTTGGAACTCACGGATCGTAACGGCGAGGCAACCGGAGCTACGATTTATTATTACATCGTTAACGACGGCGACGCAGCAAACGCTGTTCGCGACGTACAAACCTACTCCACACCATTCAAAATCTCTTCTTCTTGCACAGTTGTGGCTTATGTCAGCAATGGCACACAATGCTCCGAGCCGGTTTCTTGGACATTTACACGCCAATATGTAAGCACCGAGAACGGTCTCGACAAAGTGCTGGCTGGAAAGGTCGAAGAAGAATATAGAATCAATACACCTCTGTATGGTCACTATTTCGACGGCACATATCTCTATGCCTCTACTATAGCCAACAGCGGTTCTTCAAAGACCTCTCCCACCGAGGAGCAGAAAGCTAACACGTCGAGCGACAAAGAAGCCGACTTCAACCAGGAAGACTGGGTGGCTATCGAAGGCTTGACATCTGACTTCGTTGGAAAAACAATTGAAAGCGGCAGCGTGGCAACTGTAGGTTCCGACCCTGCATACCCTGTTATCACATTCAATGAAGGTGTGTCATACGCCTATATTAATACTGGCGACATCAACACATACCGTGTGGAAAACTTCAATATCGCTTCAGTGAGCGACATTTGGCTCGTGGCACCGCAGCCAGCCGAATATTGCACCGTCAGAGGCTATCTGACAGCGGCTAATATCCACGAGGCTGAAGGCTATCTCGTATTGAAGTCGGCAGAGAGCGCAACAACGACCGAAAACGAGACTGTAATCGAGCCGCTCACCATGAATGTATATTACGACCCTGCAACCATCACTTTGGGTAATGACGGCTGGTATTCATTCACCGGAATCGTGAAGAAAGAAGGCGATGCTCTGACATTCACAGCATTGGAAATCGAGAAGGAAAAAGTGACAACTAACGCTGAGCTGCTTTCGATGGAGGCAGGCAGGAGCTATGTTGTGAATGTGAACCTTCAAGGAGTTAAGGCTGTTGGTGGTGTGCTCTATGCACGCACCGCAGAAGTGACGGCTGCTCTATCTGAGCCAAGAGAAGATCACACAGGCTTCGACAGCTATGAAGATGGCAAAAAGCTTGGTGAATATGACCAGCATGACTGGGTGGCTATTGCCGGTCTTGCATCAGAATATGAAGGAAAGCAGATTGAGTCAGGCTTTGTAGCCCTATATGACGGGACAAAACTTGTTCCAGAGACTGCGCCAGCGTATGGCACTGATATTGATGTTGCACTCAATACGTTTGGCGTGGCAAATGTGTTCTACGGCAACTATGAGAATACAGAAGATCTTAACATGACCGGTGGTTACCAGCCGTTCTTCGTGAAGGCAAAGGTGAATGAGGTTGCTAACTTCCTTGGCTCAGTGAAACTGAACGATGGCAAGTATGAGCTTTGGGGCTCGGGCGTTTGCGGCAAGCTGAACGAAAAGGGACTTGAGATTGAAGCAAACGGCACAGAGCTTGCAGCATCAGCCACATACAAGCAGATAGAGGGCGTGCTTGTGGCAGATGCAGCAGCCAACGGACGCGTTAAGCTGATTGCCATGAGTGTGACAGACACCCCGACAGGCGTGGAGTCACTGGAGGCTAACGGTAAGGCTGCAATCTACGGCACTGAGGGTGCAGTAGTAGTGGCCGGAGCCGACGGCAAGGTGATGATTTTCGACGCTATGGGCCGCATGGTGAAGAGCGTTAGCGCAGAGGGTGCAGCAACAGTGGAGATGCCGGCAGGCTACTACATTGTGCGCACCGCAGGAACAGCAAAAGCAGTGATTGTGAAATAACACGAATCACACACACACGACAATAAGAGCCGGGCGACATCTTTCACGATGCCGCCCGGCTATTTTATTGCTGTATTGTGTCGGGTGACTGTTGTTATTGATTGAGTCGGTGTTTTTAGTTGATGCGGTTTGGGGCATAGCTTTTGGGGCTATTCTGTGGGGCGGAATTCGAGGATGTCGGCAGGCTGACACTCGAGTATAGAGCAGATTGAGTTCAGTGTGCTGAAGCGTATGGCTTTTGCCTTTCCGGTTTTCAGAATTGACAAGTTTGCCTGTGTGATGCCTATTTTGCTCGCAAGCTCACTGAGAGAGATTTTGCGCCGAGCCATCATCACGTCGAGATTTACGATTATTGCCATGATTTGCGTCGTTTTTATTGTGTTACTAAATTGTAAGTTCTTGTTCTTCACTCACTTCTACGGCAATTGAATATAGCTTTGCAAACACTATCAGCACGAAGCAGGTGATAAGCATATACTCGTTGATGTAGATTTCCAATTGACGCATACCTTTGTATATGATGTTTCCGGTGTTGCCATCAACAAGAGAGTAGATGAAGTAGAGTGCCGACATCGCATAGAGCAATCGGTGATTGCCACGGATAAACAGTTTGCCGGCTGCTGCTCCGCGCCAAATTTTGTTCAAGAACACGAGAAGAGTTGCAACTAATGCAAGTGCGAGAATATAGCGCACTACCACGATTGTTATGCGCAGCCATTGAATATCAGCCAAGTATTCTGGGATATCTATGGTGATATACTCCAATGTTCCCCAAGATTGATAGCTTATGAATGCTACAAAAAGTGCGCAAAGTGCGGTGCAGACTACAATAAGCGTTTTTAATGAATTTGATTTCTTTTCCATTTTGCGATAACTATTTATTGTTAAACGATATGCAAAGGTAAATAGAATTTCTTGTTTTCCCAAAATAATTTATCGTTTTTCGATAAATTAACAATGTAGATTGATGTAGTGATTGTATATTGGGGGAAATTGTGTACCTTTGCATTATGGATAGCAATGAAGAAAAATATCGACAGTTCAAGGTGAAACTTGAAAAGGAAATGTCAGTTATTCGACAAAGAAATGAGCTGACAGAGAGAGCCTTCTGTTGTGTTGGTGCCGGATTGTTGTTTGGCATCATTCCATATATTGGTTGGTTGTATTTAATCTTTAGTTTTTGCTATTGTTGTTACATATTTACTAAAACAAAGAGTTCAATTGTAGCTTTCGCTGTGTTGGTGAGCATTATAGAGCTGTTTGTGAGATATGTCATTGCTACTACGCCATGACTGCGCTATGCAATATGTAAACTCCGGGTCGATAATGTTGCGGTTGATTATTGCAACATTATCGACCCGGAGAGTATTCTGTCGGGTGACTGTTGTTATTGATTGAGTCGGTGTGAGGGGTTATTTCACTTTGAATGTGAAGGTTTTGTCCCACTCACGGAGTATCGACATCGTCACCGTCTTTTTGTTAAGGTTGTAGACGTCGGACCATTGTGTGAAACCGGTGGAAAGTTCGGGATTTTCGGGACCTTGCGCTACTTTTTGCAGCAGAGAAATTGCCTGTGCCGGTGTCAGCTTGTAGTTATGCTCCAACAAAACGTCTCTCAAGCTCTCGTAGCGTGCTTTTCCGTGAGTAGAATTGTTAACTCCATCAGGTGAGTCAGCCATGGTGGGCGACACATAGAAATTGGTAACGTAACGCGATGTATTGTTCCCAGTGAAAACTTCCATCTTGGTTGGATTCTGCTCAATGGTGGGGTTGGTGTATTCTACAAATGCATAGTCGCCCGTGTAGTCGGCAATCAAGAAAAGGTCTCTTGAAGTGTCGGTATCCCTGCAAATGTTGTACTGATTCAGCATTTCAACAGCCTCTTTCACTGTAGAAACCCTGTCGAGCAACATACGCATTGCAACGGTGGTGAAAATTTTTTTCTTTCCCGATTCCTGCTGTAGGGTGGGGAGTCCGTCGAGCTTAAGGACACTAATGGCAAATCCATCTTCATTGATACCGTCGAGCATCAGATAAGGCAGTGCCATGAGCATTGAGAGGTCGGACTTGCCATCGGTGTAGAATCCGCTCTTATAGTCGACAAACAGACCGTCGACAAACGACACAGACCTTTTTCCTCCGGCAGGTGCCGTGTGTACGACAATCAGCGGAATCATGATGCGTTCTTTGGTGGTAGGGTGAATGTGGTTGAAATCGAAGTTTCTTCCCATAAGGAAATTGCCTGACGATGCATCGGGGCAGGCAAATACGCTGCAACCGGCATCGTAGGAAAGAGCCATGCTTTTTGGTGATGGACTGGAGTCCAAGAGGTATTTAGCGACAAACAATTTCAATTTCTGTGTGCAATCTATCCCCATATTCAAGGCTTCGTCGAGCTTGTAGTCGACATTGTAGGTCATTTCATAAATACGCCCCTTGTTGCCCTCAAGGTCAACGAGAGAATAGAGCATGGCAAGTTTGTCCTTGTCTTTAATCAATGCAGCTTTGTTCTCGGTAGGAGTGGGAGTTGGAGCAGCCGGCTCGTCGTCGTTGCTGCACGCAGCAAAAATGAGGGTTGATACCACAATGCCAGCGAGCAACATTCCGTGGTGCTTGGTGAAATTCAGTATAGCCATAATCTTTGATTTATATTGGTTTATGTTTTTGATAGTTCGCAGCCGCAGCCATTAATAGCATTTGCAAATATAACAAACTTTTGGTATTCAAAAGCACCCTTTGATGTAACGACGGCTCAAAAATTGAAGATATGGCATATTTTTGTTGAATACGCAATGACGCGGAATTGATTAATCGTCAATTTTATGTTTCAACAATTTATTGCAGAGTGCGTTTCATTCCACGTGAAGTTGTAGTTTCCGCCATCGTGCCGGCGAACAGCCCTCCTTCTCACTGAACGTCCTGGTGAAGTGGCTTGTTGAGATGAAACCGGAAGATTCGGATATTTCCTGAATTTTCATTTGCGGATGTCGTTCCATCATACGCTTTGCATAGCCGATGCGCAGGTCGGAAATCCAGTCACGAAAATTCATTTGATATACACCGTTGATGTATTCCGACAGATAAGTTCGATTTGTGCAGAGCTGTAGCGAGAGTTCATTCAAAGTGATTCCCGGCTTGCAATAACCATCAGCATTGACCCATTCCTCAATTCGCCGTGCGATATCGGAATGATACACAGGAGGCACTTCGGTGCCGATGCTGCCGTTGAGCTTGCTCTTGTCGCTTTCAGACATCAAGTCATCTTCAAGGAAAGCTGTTTCCACCTTTTCATAGAACAAAATGTAGTTCTGGTAGCAGCAGTAGAGATAGATATAAAAGGGTATTGATGACAATATCCAAATAAACACATATTCATCGGGCAAGAATGTGAGCAAACTGCAACTAACGCCGAATCCGATAGCCCAATAGGTGAAGATTGACAACCAGCGGACATACGCCCCGATATCATCGGAATGAGTGTTTTCAAACATCTTTATAGCCCTTGTGTAAGTACGGAGAAGGCGAATTGCCAGAAACAGCCCATAAACCACCAACCATGCAGCAAGCGCGATTGTAGCCCACGCCTGAGTGCCGGAACCGTCGGGGAGAAGCGACACGCCCAATGCCAGAGCCGAATAAGCCAGCCACATTGACATGTGCAGGGAAAAACGATGCCGGGTGACGTAGCTGTTGTCGAGAAGCGTCATCATAGCTGAACTAAACAGCCAATAGCATAGGAAGTAGGTTGCCATATTCATCAGTATGGTAGCATTCACGTCGGTAAGCCTTATGGAGAAGAAGAGGTGAACTGAATAATTGGCGGCAAGAATAAGCAATGCTGTGCCGATGAGCCGACGCGACAAAAGGAAGCGTGAAAATATCTTCTTGTCGGGGACACGTGCAAATAGCATGTGAAACCCGAAGAACAGCATTAGCGGCAATGCAATATAGAGAGAGTAGTGATATAATGACTGATTCATGCTATTGATTGTAAAAAATGGCCTTTGTTTATGTTTTTATACTTTTCTGTGGAAATAACAAGCTGCCGCCATTCAAGGACGTAGTTGCTCAAGAAGAGCATCGGTGAAAAGCGAGCCACGGAACTCATAACCGCTCTTGAGGCAATGCACATGGTCGCGAGGATTCATCAGTCCGTCGGCTACCCATTTTGCAGCGGCATCATCGCCTCCAGCCACTGCATAGAGATCCCACACGGGGATTTTATTCTCGCTGCCGTAGCGCAGTATCACATTGCGCACCTCAGCCACGCGGCGGTTCACCACAAACGACATAGCCTTGCGGGTGCGGTATTTGCCGCGGCGCACACGCTTCTTGGTGGTACGCCAAGCCTTTTTGTGGCACTCCATTGGCGTGGTAAGGAGAAACTTTGCATCGCGGTGGACGGCACGGAGCTGCGATACCAGAGAGTCGATGCTGTGATACACCTGCTCGTCGCTCTCGTTGCCGAATGCCTCATTTGTTCCCATTGAGAGGATTATGAGTTTCGGTGCAAACACACCCGTGAGATTGGCAAAATCGGGAATCTTGAGGTAGCTGCTGAAGCAAGCACCATTGTTGCCTATGGCGTTGAATTCCACACCGGGCGTTTCGCGCTGCAAATAGACTCCGCAGAAAGGGGAGTCAAACGGGGGGTTCAGAGTGCGTGAATCGGTGACGCAGCCAAGTCGGTAACGTGTTGCAGCCGGGCTGACGGGGTCGCCCACACACAGCGAGTCGCCAATCATTGCCGTGGCATATCCTGCTCCTGACTGGTGAAGCAGTGTGACCGATGAGAAACCTCCACATTCGCTGTCGGTGGCAATTGTGAGCCTGCGATCGGGTGATGCGAATGTGACAGCTACGCCTGTAACGCCAATTCCCGCTTTCCACTCTTTGGCGAGAAGTCGAGAAGCGAACAGCGCAGCAGTGTCGGCAGACAAGCGATAGTCGGTAGGCTGGTTTGTTCCTGCCATGCGCAAAGCTGCAATGCATCCACGTCCGGCGTTGCCAAACTCTCCCTGAAGGTTACGGCGAACCGTCGAGGCACTCCAGTCGGCCTGTATGTGGGAATCACCGATTTGCAGAATCGAGAATCGGCCGTTGCCATTGGCTGTTTCAGCAAGGCAGCGACGGAGTTGCGACCAATTGTCGCCATTCATAATTATATGGTTGGCATCGGCATTGATGTAGACGAGAGATTGAGCTTGGGCGCACACACCCGTCAATGCAACGAATGCCGAAAAAAGTAATCTGTGGATATGTTTCATTTTTATCAAGTCTTGCGTAAAATTGAAAAAAAAGTTTTCTGCGGCTATTTGTCGAGGTGGTAGCGTGAGCGGAGAGTGGCGAATTCCGGGAGCTGCTTCAGTGTGCTGAGCCATGAGTTCAGGCTGTCGCAGAGTTCCCGGTTGTCCTTCCTGATAATCAGCGATTGGAATTGCGTGAAGCTGATGCCGGTGGAAATGTCGACATCGGGATATTTTGTTGCCATTTGGCGTGCAATTGCCTCATTAATTACGGCGTAGTCGATTTCTCCGGCAGCCACGCGCACGAAGAGCTGTTCGGGACCGTAGTCGGCATCTTCAGAGACATATATGCTGTCGCCGATTTCGCGTGCCAGACTCTCAATGCGGTCGCGCATAGGAGAGCCTTTCACCACGCACAGGGTCTTTCCGGCGAGGTCGAGCTGTGTCCGGACCACAGGCGCACCTGTGGAGTCGCGGTGCTGTACAAGCACCTGACGGTCGAGATAGATTTCATCGGAAAAAAGGTATTGGTCGCGGCTCTCTTTAGTCACCGGGAATTGTGCTACAAGAATATCGTATCGTCCGTCGTTGAGTCCGGTGAGTGCATCTTCAAGTTGCACTAAAGGATAGAATTTCACGCCACGGTGTGCAATGGCCGACATCATTCTGATTGCATCGTAGCAGAATCCACCGAGAGTGTCGCAATAGGTGTAGCACGACAGGGGTGAATACTCTATTGCCACTCGCAGAGTGTCGCCACCAACGGCGTTGGGATTGTGCGCTGTGCCTTGATTGCTGCAACGGTGGAGGACTGCCATAAGCGATATTATCACCACAAGCAGCACAATGTATATAATGGGGCTGCCCTTTTTGGGCATCAATTTGTTATCCATAATCGAGAATCAATTAAATTGTAGGGTAAATTGCCGATTTTTTCAAGGAATATGCTATACTGACTGTCAATTCTGGAAATCAATTGAGAGTCCGAGCTGGAAACGCCTTGCGTTGAGCGGGTAGTGAGGCATAGAGAATGTGCGCTTAGTGCCAAAAAGCCCATCACTAATGTTCGACATCATTACGTAAAAGCGCGTCTTTTTCAGCTTGAAGTCGGCATAGACATTTGCAAATGGGAAATTTCCGCATTTCAATTCACGCTGGTTGCGGAAAGTCATGGTTGCCGGGTTGTACGACGGTGCATAGTAGTTGGTGTAGTAGCTGCAATCCACGCCGAAATTAAGTTTCAGCACTTTTGCAATTGCCACTTTAAGGAACATGTTGGAGTAGACGGCAAATTTCGGCAGAGGAAGCACACTTTCGTTGCTCGATGTCTGGTAGGTCAGCGAGTTGTGCCAATTGAAAACTCCGGCTGTCAGTCGGTGTGAAAGTGTGGCACTGAACACCTGTACGTTGTCGCCAGCCTGCATGGGCATACCATTTTCGGCGAA
>CAMFSS010000055.1 GCA_945983195.1 uncultured Prevotellaceae bacterium
CGCGTGGCATTTATTGTCACTCTTGCCGCACCTGCCATCAAAGGAAGCGACATATTAATTAGACAGAACGAAATGCTCGTTGAAGCAATTAGCGGAATGAAACTGCCTGAAAACCAACTATCACCACTGAAGCAAATATTCGATGCGATAGAACGTAGCACCGACTCGGAGTCGCTACGCAAAGAGCTTGTAGCGATTCTCAAACCCGACTTAGCCACTCCAGAGCAGCGTGGAAATATTGAAAAGCAAATTGACGCTTCCTCATCGCCATGGTATATGCACTTTGTGAAATTTGACCCTACAAAATCAATCAAAGAAACCAAATGCCCTGTGCTTGCTCTTGGAGGAACTTACGACATACAAGTGGAAGCCTCTACCAACCTCGCACGGATAAAAGAACTTTGCGGCTCAAAATCGGTTACCACCAAGGAATATCCCGATATGAACCATCTGTTCCAGCAGTGCAAAAATGCCAAAGAGGGATTCAACTATGGAAAGATTGAGCAGACCATTGCTCCCGAAGTGCTCAACGACATCACCACCTGGATTCTCAGCCTATAGCCCGAAAAATCTTTACGGTAGCCTCCACATCATTTTTATGAAAAAATCGGGAAAAATGTGCGTAAATCAGCGGAAACATCATTTTTTAACCACATTCCGCTGATTTACGCACAAAAACTGATAATATTCACCTAATCAAAAATAAATATTGTGGCTATATGCGGACTGAAGATTTGTTTTTATGAGATATTAAATTACCATTAGAATAAAAACCTCTTTAGAATCAAAAACAAAGTAAATTTGTTTTGAATATTTAAAGATTCTGCATAAATTTGGGGTGTTCAACAACATAATTACATGGATTCATTGCCAAATGAAGTTCTAAAAAAGGATTGTAAATATTGCTCTCATTTATGATAACTTTGTTTACGTTATGAATGGTTTTCTTATATATATTGTTAATATAGCGGCTCTTATGGGACTGAATGATTTGGAAACAGGGAGCAAAAGCCACATTGTCATTCTATGGTTTGCAGTGGCAATAATCTACTTGCTGATAATTATTGTAATTCTGTGGGGCAACAGGCTGAAACTAAAGTCGAAAGATGATATTATAAAGTCAATGCAGACAGACTGTAACCGACTAATGGAACTCAACAGAAACACCCTTAATTATGCACAACTCAGCAATAAAACGATAGACACTATTCTCTCAAAATAAAGAATATTGGAATTGCCGTAAAGATCTCTGCTATGCAATGCACAACAACCTGATTTCACGAATGGAAAGCACATTGACAGAAGCTGATTTGCGCCTACTCTGCTTGGTGGGATGCGGATTCACAAACAACTCCATTCTGCTTCTGACAACCTATACCAACCAACACTCAGTGAGCAACCGCAAGCGTATCATTGCCGACAAGCTACACCTTGACCGACCACTTGAAGAATTGTTCACAATGGCATAAAAAACGGCTATTGTGACTACCTATTTTTTCATCGTTACATTCGAAAAAGCGCAATAAATTGATTATCAATATTATACAAAATCAAATGTTACATTAAAAATTTGTAAGTGTACGGATTAAATAGCTAACTTTGCACTATCGGCGCATAGCACGACTAACACAGTTATTAACAAGTTATACATATAATCATCATGTACACTGAATTGTTTTATATTTTTGCCTTTCTTATAGTTTTGGGAATAGGTGCTACAGTTATCAACATCGTTCAACTGAGGATATTCCGCCTGCGAATGAAAAATCCCAAAATGCTGAAAATATTTGATTTCACCACTGTAGGGTTAGTTGCATTGCTTTTGATATTGTCACAATTCACAGAGTTTAGATATAAAATAGACACAAACTGCATAGACATAGAATCCATTATAACCTCAATATTAACATTGGTGTTGATAATGAAGCACCGCATCGACTCTATATTATATATAGTTTTTTACGTTATGGGAATAATGGGACTTATGTACTACTTTTTCTGTGAATACATGTTTTATTTTTAAGCTCCGACAATAATCCAATACACAGATTAAGCAACCTAAAAAAAAGTAGTTATCAACAATGTGTAAATAAGTGTTGATAACTACTTTTTTTATTATTTATATAATTGATTTTCAGATAATTTATTGTAAACAATAATTGTTGATAACATTGTTAATTCAACTATTTATCAACAGCTTTTGGTAAAAGTCTTGAAAAACTCCCACATCACGAGTCCGGCACTTATCGACACATTAAGAGAGTGCTTTGTGCCGCACTGTGGAATTTCGATGCAGCAGTCGCTCATGTCGACAGCTTCCTGCTTCACACCTTTCACTTCATTGCCAAGAATAATGGCATACTTCTTATCTCCCTCAATTTGGAAATCGGGCAGACTAATGCTTCCCTGCACCTGCTCAATGGCACAAATGGTGTAGCCGCGGCTTCGAAGATCGACAATAGCTTCACACACATCATCATAATGAACCCAGTCGACTGAATCTTCAGCACCAAGAGCGGTCTTGTGAATATCAGTGTGTGGAGGAGTGGCAGTGATGCCACAGAGACAAATGTGATGAACCAGAAAAGCATCGGAAGTGCGAAAAACCGAACCAATATTGTTCATGCTTCGCACATCGTCAAGAACCACTACAAGAGGCATCTTTTCGGCAGCCTTAAATTCCTCGCAGCTAATTCGCTGCAACTCTATCATAGATTTTTTCTTCATAATCTGTGAAAAACACTTATTGTCATTAACAATTTCGACTATATATTATAATACCCACGCGGTTAATATGGTCAATCAGAGCATCATTCTTCAAAGAATGAAACAATAGTATATCAAATTTATATGGTAACGACGATTCATCAAAAGCAGCATAGATGGAATTGACATCTTTTCGCGACAAACCATCACCCACAAGAGCCAAATCAACATCAGAAAAAGCCTTATAGTTTCCTTTTGCCCTCGACCCAAAAAGAATAACAGAAGAAATACGCTCATTGGTTTCAAAAGTATGCCTCATTAGAGATAAATCCTTGTCGCTCAATCCATAATCCATAATTACATAGTTTGCTTAATTTCAACCATTTTTCTTTCAAACTTCACCATCAAAGGATAATACACATCAATAATAGCCGTATATATTTCTTCAGCCATTTCATCATCATAATTATGAGAAGTGAGATTGCGGTCCTCTATTGAATCCAACCATTCAGCATCTTCAATCAATCGCATTTGCAAAGCAGTCCGGAAAGAATCGCGCGAACCTCTTAAATCGGTATATCCTTGATATTCAGCGTAGTCTTTCATCACTTTCCACGCAAGTTCATGAGTGTACTCAAATCGCTGGATAACACCTTCCTTGAGCAAATCGTCAATATCATCACTCCAGTCCATTTTTTCGCGAAGCATATCGACTGCCAATGAAAGTTTTGCCAAAGCCTTGCAATAATTGTCAAAGCGTTGAATCCATCTTATATCCTTGCTATCACCCATAGTAATATTCAATTTTTCACAAATTTATTTCTTTTTCCATTCATATCCAAAAATTGCGAGCCAAATGTAATTCAACTCCGATTGTTGACAGGTATTCACAAGTTGTTAATAACGCGTGAAAAGGTATTGATAAGTTATTCGAAAAAAACTGACTAAAAATTTTGCAGACACAATTCATTTGCCATATAAAAACAGCATCATACAGCTCCAAAAAAGTTAGCAAATAGTTTTATCACACTTTTCAACACCGATTTTACCACTTATTGATAGGTGATTAGATGGAATTTTATTAACTTTGTGCCTTGTTAACAGCTTGTGGATAAAGTAGGCAACTCGCTGATTGCTACACATGAAGATTGTTGATAACATATTGGCTAAAGTGATACTTACATTAATAACTTAAAAAGCAAGAAAAAAGCCAAAAAGTTATCACGGCAATTAACAGCCTAATATAATCATCACAAGAAATAAGTTTTTAAGAAAAAAATAAAAAATAAAATTATATATATGATTAATGTTGAAAAAGGTTACGTCGATGCTCCAATTCCCGAAGGCACCGACTTGCGCAGCGAGATTCTCCGCTTGAAGCGCGAGAAGAATGCCGTGATTATGGCGCACTATTACCAGCGCCCCGAGATTCACCCTCGCCCCCCAGTCACCCTCGAAGCTACGCGCCTCCCCGCGACCCCTACATACGCCAAACAGCAAAGACAAATAGCCCCGACAATAATGTGATTGTACCCGACATGAATGCCGGTTGCAGCCTTGCCGACAGTTGCCCTGCACATGATTTCGCAAAATACGTTGACGAACACCCCGGCTACACTGTGATAAGCTATGTCAACACCAGTGCTGCCGTGAAGGCTTACACCGACATTGTGGTGACATCGTCGAATGCAAAGCAGATAGTGGATAGTCTGCCTGCCGGTGAAAAGATAATCTTCGGTCCCGACCGCAACCTTGGAAACTACATAAATTCCGTCACAGGCCGCGATATGCTGCTGTGGGACGGTGCCTGCCATGTGCATGAGCAGTTCTCGATTGCGAAGATTCTGGAGCTTAAGAAGCAGCATGGCGATGCACAGGTGCTTGTGCACCCCGAGTGCCGCAAGCCGGTGCAGATGGTAGCCGACAAGGTGGGCAGTACACAGGCTCTTCTCAACTATGCCGTTGCGAGCGACTGCCAGACGTTCATCGTTGCCACCGAAAGCGGAATACTGCATGAGATGCAGAATCGATGTCCACAAAAGACATTTATTCCGGCACCGCCCGAAGACGGCAAATGCTCATGCAATGAGTGTGCCTACATGAAGATGGTCACTCTTGAGAAGCTCTACAACTCACTCCGATATGAGCTGCCTGAAATCACCGTCGACGAGGCTGTGGCTGAGAAGGCAGTGAAACCCATTCGCCGAATGCTCGACATTTCGCGCAACCTTGGGCTTATTAAGTGATATTTGTCGCACACGGAATGACGGATTATCAGTTGCAGGCATTTTGGTCGATAATTCGTAATTAGCAATAATATATATGGTAATAAAAATTCATCATTTTAGAATAAAATTTCAATAACATATAAAGATGGAATATAACTATAAAGAGATAGAACAACGCTGGCAACAGTATTGGAGAGAACATAACACATACAAGACAGAAATAGATGCGTCGCGTCCGAAATTCTATGTGCTCGACATGTTTCCTTATCCTTCGGGAGCAGGATTGCATGTAGGCCACCCGCTTGGCTACATTGCAAGCGACATATATTCGCGCTACAAGCGTCTGCAAGGCTTCAATGTGCTCCACCCGATGGGATACGATTCCTATGGACTTCCTGCCGAGCAATATGCCATACAGACCGGTCAGCACCCTGAGGTGACTACAATAAAGAATATCAACCGCTATCGCGAGCAGCTCGACAAGATAGGATTCTGCTACGACTGGAGCCGCGAAATCCGCACTTGCGACCCTAAATACTACAAGTGGACTCAGTGGGCATTCGTAAAGATGTTCAAGAGCTACTACGACACCAAGCTCGACAAAGCCCAGCCCATCGAGAAACTTGAGGAATACTTCAATGAGCACGGAAACATTGATGCTCCGGCTCATACCAACGGCTGCGACGACTTCACTGCTGCACAGTGGAACGCAATGACACGGGTGGAGAAGAACAATGTCCTTATGAACTATCGCATCGCCTATCTTGGTAACACTATGGTAAACTGGTGCCCTAAGCTCGGCACTGTGCTTGCCAACGATGAGGTGAGCGAAGGTGTTTCGATTCGTGGAGGTTATCCTGTGGAGCAGATAGTGATGTTCCAGTGGTGCTTGCGTGTGTCGGCATACGCCGGACGCCTGCTTCGCGTCCTTGAGACTATCGACTGGACCGACTCAATCAAAGAGACACAGCGCAACTGGATTGGCTACAGCGAGGGTGCTGAAATGCTTTTCAAGATTGCCAATACCGACATCGACCTCAAGATATTCACTACTCGTGCCGATACCATCTTCGGAGTGACATTCATGGTGCTTGCACCTGAGAGCGAATATGTGGATTTGGTTGTTACAGCCGACCAGAAAGCTGCCGTTGATGCATATATTGACGAGGTTAAGCACAAGACTGAGCGTGAGCGACTCATTGAGAAGAAAGTGAGCGGAGTGTTCTCGGGCAGTTATGCAATAAATCCCGTAACCGGCAAGGAGATTCCTGTGTATATCAGCGATTATGTGCTTGCAGGCTATGGAACGGGTGCAATTATGGCAGTTCCGGCTCACGACAGCCGCGACTATGCTTTTGCAAAACACTTCGATTTGCCTATTATTCCTCTTATTGAGGGTGCTGACGTGAGTGAAGAGAGTTTTGATGCAAAGGAGGGCAAGATGATGAACTCATCGAATGAGCGTCTGCAACTCGACGGACTTGATGTGAAGGAAGCCATTGCCAAGACCAAGCTCTACATAAAGGAAGCCGGAATAGGACGCGTGAAGGTGAATTACCGCTTGCGCGATGCCATTTTCAGCCGTCAGCGTTATTGGGGCGAGCCATTCCCTGTGTATTTCGATGAAAACAACCAGCCACAGACTATCGACGAGAGCCAATTGCCGCTTGAATTGCCTGAAGTGGACAAATTCCTGCCAACTGAGAGTGGTGAGCCTCCATTGGGCCGTGCAAAGAACTGGTGTACAGCCGACGGTCACCCATACGAGCTTTGCACTATGCCCGGATTTGCAGGTTCGTCGGCATACTATCTGCGCTACATGGATCCGCACAACGATGAGGCACTCGTTTCGCGCGAAGCCGATGAGTACTGGCGTAATGTCGACCTTTACGTTGGTGGAACAGAGCACGCAACAGGACACTTGATTTATAGCCGCTTCTGGAATAAGTTCCTTTACGACTATGGCTATGTGTGCGAGCCTGAGCCATTCAAGAAGCTCATCAACCAGGGTATGATTCAGGGACGTTCAAACTTCGTATATCGCATAAAGGATACAAATACGTTTGTTTCGCTTAATCTGAAGAAGGACTACGACGTAACGCCCATCCATGTTGATGTGAACATTGTGAGCAATGATGTTCTTGATATTGATAAGTTCCGCGCATGGCGACCCGAATTCAAGGATGCAGAGTTCATTCTTGAAAATGGAAAATATGTGTGCGGATATGCCATAGAGAAGATGTCGAAGTCAATGTTTAATGTTGTCAATCCCGATGACATTGTAGAGCGTTATGGAGCCGACACACTCCGACTCTATGAGATGTTCCTCGGACCGATTGAGCAGAGCAAGCCTTGGGATACCAACGGAATCGACGGCGTAAACCGCTTCTTGAAGAAACTTTGGGGACTCTTCTACAAGGGTGATGATTTTGTAATTACCGATGAAAAGCCGTCGGCAGAGGCTCTTAAGTCGCTTCACAAGCTGATAAAGAAAGTGACATTCGACATTGAACACTTCTCCTACAATACTTCGGTGAGTGCATTCATGATTTGCATTAATGAGCTTTCGGCAATGAAGTGCACCAGCCGTGAAATATTTGAGGGTGTAGTGGTGCTGCTTGCGCCGTTTGCTCCGCATATTGCAGAAGAACTGTGGCACAAATTAGGAAACGACACCACAGTGTGCGATGCCAAGTGGCCTGAGTGCAATGAGGCTTATCTCGTGGAGCAGTCGGTGAAGTATGTAGTGTCATTCAATGGCAAACCACGCTACAACATTGAAGTACCCACAGGCACCGACAAGGCAGAGGTTGAGAAGATTGCCCTTAGCGATGCAGCAGCCGAAAAGTGGCTTGGAGGAAAGACACCCAAGAAAATAATTGTGGTGCCTAACAAGATTGTGAACATTGTAATCTAAGCGAACTAATTTAGTAATATTGTCTGACAAGTCCGACTCGTCCGACCTGTCAGACAATATTTATACTCTTTAATTGCAAATTATTCTGAAGAAAATGAAATGGTATGTGGTGTGGGTTGGCAATAATCCCGGAATTTATGAAACTTGGGAAGACTGCAAACTGCAAGTAGAGAATTTCCCAGGTGCACGCTACAAGGGATTCAAGACCCGCGAGGAGGCAATTATGGCACTTCGCGGCGACAATGAGAGCGAAATGGGAATTCTTCGCAGCATTGCCAATGCCAATCGCCGCATAGTCAACTATGAAGCATTTCCCGATATTGAAGTCGACAGCATTGCCGTAGATGCAGCTTGTAGCGGCAATCCCGGCGTAATGGAATATCGTGGCGTATCGGTGCGGACAGGTGAACAGATTTTCCACAAAGGTCCGTTTCCGCATGCTACCAACAATATAGGAGAGTTTCTTGCCATAGTGCATGCCCTGGCACTGATGAAGCAGCAGGGCAATGCCACTATGCCTATTTATAGCGACAGTCGCACCGGCATGGCATGGGTGCGCGACCGCGTTTGCAAGTCGAAACTTGCACCAAGTGCCAAGAATGCCGAATTACTGAAAATAGTGCGGCGTGCCGAAGTGTGGCTTCAAAGCAACACCTACAGTAACCGGATAATCAAGTGGAACACAGAAGAATGGGGTGAAATTCCGGCTGATTTCGGAAGAAAGTGATGTCAGCATTGCTGAAAACCGATGCGGCGGGTGCACGGCTTTGAACATGAAAATGATTTTGCAGCATTGCGTATATCGGTGGCACGAATAGTGCAAAGGTCATCAATTTTCACTACATAATCATTGGTTGAATACTGTTTTGCCAATCGGTCGGCAACGCTGCTTATAATTCCATTTTCCACAAAGTTGTTGATCCAGCGTGCATTGCTGAAATAGTGGTCTTTTCGCGCTACCGTAGCCTCTATTTCGGCATAAAGTGCCGATTTTGCTTCATTGTCGAGGCTATAGTCGCACTTTTCGAGCAGGTTGAGAGCTATCTGGTTTAATTCGCAGGCATTATAGTCGGGAAAATTGAACTTGTGAGGAAAACGCCCCTCCATACCCGGATTAGTTTTCAGCATTTCATACATCTCCTTCTCGTATCCGGCAAGAATCACCACCATGTCAGGGTCGGGTTGAGCCAGCACAGTGAGCAGAGCTTCGATTACACGCATACCGAAATCTTTGCGGTCGTTGGCACCATCATAGAGAGTGTAGGCTTCGTCGATGAAAAGCACATTGCCTTGAGCCCGGCGTAGCACTTCGTTCACGTTTCTTTCGGTTTCACCGATGTATCGTCCCACTAATTTCGAGCGTTCTGTGACAACCACATCACCGCGAGAGAGAATACCAATGGAGTGAAACACCTTTCCAAGCATCTTTGCCACAGTAGTTTTTCCAGTGCCCGGATTTCCGGTGAAAATAAAGTGGTTAGGCATTATGTTGGCGTTTTTCAGCCCTGCCTGGCGGCGCATTTGGGTGAGTTTCATTTTATTCATTGCTGTGGCAATGTTCTGCTTAAGTTCAGTCAGTCCAACAAGGCTGTTGAGTTCATTCATGCAATCAGCATAGTTGCACGATTCGCTTTTGCCAAAAATCACACCATCGAAGTCACATTCTTCAATAGTTGACATAAAAGCTGATTTATCGCCAATGTTGTCGCTGAAAGAGTTGAAAATACGCTTGCCCACATTTCCGCTGATGATTTCTGAAAGAGTTTTAGTGACAAGTTCCACTGCGTTGCCACTGAGCATAATGCTGCTGAAGTCGCGTTCAATTATCTCTTTCACCTTTATCTGTGCATCGC
>CAMFSS010000056.1 GCA_945983195.1 uncultured Prevotellaceae bacterium
GGAACTCCGTCTATAATTTTTAGTTTTCTCACCTTTTCCATATTTTTAATGGAATTCCGGCTTTTTTCTGTAATTTTGCTGCAAAATTGCATTTTTTATGGGAAATAGCACAAGGCAGCTTCTCGAAGTGGTGAGTCCACGGCTGCAATACACAGGCGTCACACTCAGCACTCCACACCATTTCGCCATCGAGAGTGGCACCACCTACGCCGTGGTGGGCGAAAACGGCTCCGGCAAGACCACACTCGGCAACATCTTGCAACGCGGCTGGAACATCGGCATGAATTCCATTCGCGGCGACAAACGGTCGCTGCACATTCGCAGCATCGAGTTCAGCGACATTCACTCTCTCACCGGCTGCACCGACTCCTACTACCAGCAGCGTTTCTAGTCGATGATGAGCGACGGCATTCCCACCGTCGAAGAGCTTATCGCAGGAAAAATCGCACCCGACCGCTGGGAGGAATTGTGCAGCCGACTCTCAATCAGCGACATTCTCCACAAGCGCATTAATTTCCTTTCGAGCGGTGAGCTGCGCAAGTTTCTAATCATCAATATGATGACCGAAATACCCGACATTCTCATCGTCGACAATCCCTACATCGGTCTCGATGCCGCCTCGCGCTCCCTGTTCAATGAACTTCTGCACGACATTGCCAGCCAGGGCACAGCGGTGATTCTGCTGCTCTGCAACACCGTCGACATTCCGCATTTCACCCGATTCGTCCTGCCAATGAAGCAGCTCACAGTGGGCAAAATGCTGCCGGTGGCTGAACTGGGCTTCGATGAAGCCGTAGCCGAAGCAGCGAAAGCGTTCAGCACAAAGGGCAGTCTCGAATTGATGCCCGACGTGTCGCTCTGCGAGCCTGTCGACTACCGCAACGCCTTCGAGCTGCGTCATTGCGATGTTCGCTATGGCTCCACAGCCATTCTCCACGACGTGTCGTGGACGGTAGCAGCCGGTGAGCGGTGGGCACTGCTCGGTGAAAACGGCTCCGGAAAATCCACGCTTCTCAGCCTCGTCTATGCCGACAATCCTCAAGGCTACAGCAACGACATCTCCATATTCGACCGCCGACGAGGTCGTGGCGAAAGCATTTGGGACATAAAGCGACGCATTGGCTACATATCGCCCGAAATGCACCTCTACTTCAACAATGGCGAAGACACACTCACCGTGGTGGCTTCAGGGCTGCACGACAATGTGGGCTGCTTCCGCCGCATAACGCCCGAAATGGGAAGCCTCGCACAGCAGTGGCTCGATGCGCTGGGAATCGGTCACACTGCCCGACGCATGTTCCGCACTCTATCCAGCGGCGAGCAGCGAATGGCTCTCCTTGCACGCACTTTCATCAAGAATGCTCCGCTCCTCATTCTCGATGAGCCCCTGCACGGACTCGACATGATGCAGAAGCGTCTTGTGGCTGCCGCAATTGCGCGTATGCTCCGCAGCGAGAACCGCACCATCATCTATGTCACCCACTACGAGGCTGAGATACCGCCCGAAATCACAAGGGTGTTCCGCCTGTCACGCCGATAGCCCCAAAAAGATGCCTGCGCCGCAGGGTGGACTCGCGTCCGATGGTGCTGCGCAGGGCTTGCTTTTGCTTTATGACTACTAATTGCGTGTCTGTGGCATTGCTGCCGCAGCTTTGTTCATTCAAAAAAAGTAAGTTTTTCACGGTATTAGCCTGTTCTGCGTTTTTCATGGTATCATTGTGCCTAAAAAAAGTGTTTTTCATAGTATTTATCGAGTAACGAGTTGACTATTCAAATTCCATCGAAGTTGGAGAAATGCTCACGCCCGACTGAGCCGTTTCTCTGGCACAAAGTTAGCGCCTCATCGGGGCAATATTTTTGCCCGACAGGCTTAATTAATGCTATAATTGCTTTGCAGCCTCATTTTTTGCCGTAACTTTGGTGCCGAAAACTAATTAATGCAACTTTGTAACAAATGGAAACAGTCGAAGAATTGCGTGAGCGGTACAGCCGTCAGACCATGCTGCCGCAGATTGGCAGCGAGGGGCAGCAGCGGCTCTCGCACGGAAGCGTGCTGCTTGTGGGGGCAGGTGGTCTTGGCTCCCCTGCCGGTCTTTATCTTGCGGCTGCCGGTGTTGGCACCGTCGGTGTCGCCGACGGCGATGTAGTGAGCCGCTCCAATCTCGCACGCCAGATTGCACATTTCACCTCCGACCTCGGTCGTGAAAAGACGCTATCCATAAGCGAAAAAATGCGAGCAATCAATCCTAATGTCAATGTCGTTGTGCACAATTGCTTTCTCGACCGTGGCTCTATCGCCGATGTGGTCGGTCGATACGATTTCATCATCGACTGCACCGACTCGCTCTGCTCGAAATACATGATCAACGATGCCTGTGTGGCTGCCGGCAAGCCGTTTGTGATTGGTGGCGTTTTTCGGTTTGGTGCACAGATGCTCACGTGCCTTCCAGGCACAGCATGCTATCGCTGCGTATTCCCCGATGCCACTGCCACCGAGGGCGAAATGTCGTGCGCCATTGCCGGAGTCATGGGCACGGTGGTGGGTATGCTCGGCTGCCTGCAAGCCACCGAGGCAATAAAGTATCTCACCGGTGCAGGCTCTCTGCTGACCAACCGCCTGCTCATTGCCGACACCCTATCCATGGAGTTCCACACCATTGATGTGGTTCGCGACCCGCAGTGCCACACCTGTTCGGCTCATTCCACACACGGCAAATGATGTGTCTGGGCACAGTGCTGTCAGCGGCGGTGGCTGCGTGGATGGTGCAGCAGAATCTCCTCTCGCAGTCGTGAACGGTCGGTGTGCAGATAAATCTCCGTTGTGGTGATGTCCTGATGTCCGTGGATGTGCTGTATGGCACGCATGTTCGCCGCGGCTTCGTGCAGTTGTGTGGCTAATGAGTGTCTGTATGTGTGCGGACTCACCGTCTTTCTTATCCCTGCAAGTTCACACAGTTCCTTCACTATGTAGAACACCATCACACGCGACAGCCCGCCTCCACGGCGGTTGAGGAAAAGCGTATCGTCGCAGCCTGGCTTCGGGGCAATGGCATTGCGCACCTCTGTCACATACTCCCCTATGCAGTCGAGTGCCACAGGTGAAATGGGCACTATCCGCTGCTTGTCGCCCTTGCCTATCACAGTCACAAACCCCTCTTTCGCATAGATGTGCGACATTTGCAGCTCCACAAGCTCGCTCACACGCCGTCCGCAACCGTAGAGCGTCTCTATGATCGCGCGGTTGCGCACCCCCTCGGGCTTCGATGTGTCGATTGCCGACACTATCCGGTCTATTTCGTCCACTGTGAGCACCGTGGGCAGCTTCCGCCCTAATCGGGGCGACTCCAGCAGAAGCGTTGGGTTCTCCTCCACGTATCCCTCCAGTTTCAGATACTTGTAGAAACTCTTTATGCCCGAAATTATGCGTGCCTGCGAGCGTGGGTGAATCCCCACATCGTGCAGCGTGCACACGAATTGGTGCAAATCGTCGGGAGTGATGGCATCAACTGCCACACCGGCATCGGCAGCATAGCTCACGAGCTTCTGCACGTCGTCGGTATAGCATTGCTGCGTATTCGGTTGCAGTCCTTTCTGCACGCCGAGATACGCAGCAAATTGTTCGATTACCTTATTGATGTCGGTGATGGTTCTCATAATGGAATGGCGTATGTCAAATCGCCGCCTATGCCTATTACAGCTCCAGATCGCCGCCTATGATTTCGTGCCAGGGCAATCCCTGCTTGTTGAGCACATCGAGGAATGGATCGGGGTCGAATTCCTCCACATTGTGCACACCCGGCTTCACCCACAAGCCCTTCAGGAACATCATGGCACCGGTCATCGCCGGCACTCCGGTCGTGTAGCTCACCGCCTGCATTCCGGTCTCCTTGTAGGCTGCCTGATGGCTGCAATTGTTGTAGATGTAGTAAGTGAGCGGCTTGCCGTCTTTGCCTATACCGCTGATGCGGCAGCCTATGCTCGTCTCGCCCTCATAGTTCTCGCCAAGATCCTGCGGATTGGGAAGCACAGCCTTGAGGAACTGGAGCGGCACTATCTTCACGCCATTGTAGTCCACCTCGTCGATGCGTGCCATGCCTATGTTCTGGATAACGCGCAAGTGTGTGAGATACTCCTGTCCGAATGTCATCCAGAAGCGTGCGCGCTTGATTGTGGGATAGTTGATTACGAGCGACTCGAGCTCCTCATGATAGAGCAGATAGCTGTCGCGCGGACCGATATTCGGATATGTGAGCGACTTGTGGATTTCGAGCGGACCGGTAGTAATCCACTTGCCGTCCTCATAGTAGCGGCCGTTCTGCGTTATCTCGCGTATGTTGATTTCTGGATTGAAGTTGGTGGCAAATGCCTTGTGGTGGTTGCCAGCATTGCAGTCCACGATGTCGAGGTAGTGCATCTCCTTGAAGTGATGCTTGGCTGCGTAGGCCGTGTACACGCCCGACACGCCCGGATCGAATCCGCAGCCGAGAATGGCGGTCAGCCCGGCCTTCTCAAAACGCTCGCGGTAAGCCCACTGCCAACTGTATTCGAAGTGTGCCACATCCTTTGGCTCATAGTTTGCAGTGTCAAGGTAGTTCACGCCGCACTCCAGGCAGGCATCCATGATTGTAAGGTCCTGGTATGGCAGTGCCACGTTAATCACGATGTCGGGCTTGTGCTTCTTGAAGAGTGCCACAAGCTCGGGCACGCTGTCGGCATCCACATGGTCGGTGACGATGTTGGGCTTGCCAATGGCTCGGGCCACAGCGTCGCACTTGCTCTGCGTGCGCGATGCAATTACTAACTCGTTGAACACAACGGGATTCTGTGCGCACTTGTGTGCCACAACGGTACCAACGCCTCCCGCTCCGATAATCAAAACTTTACTCATTTCGTATTGTCTATAAAAAAATTTAATTCATAAATCCCGGGTCGAACATCCTGCCCGACTATCTTTCTGCAAAATTAGTGTTTTTTTCTTCCCACAGCAAAATATAGCACGAAAACTTTACCCATTTCGTGGTAGAAATGTATGTTGTAGAAATGTATGTCAGTCCAAAGTTCCATTTTTTGAAAATCGAGTTGTTTCATACGTTCCGGGCATTTTTTGTCAAAATATTTGGCGATTAGGAAAATACGTTGTATATTTGTCTAAATTTAATGTAACACTTAAAATTTAGACATTTTATGGGCAAAGAGCTGATTTACAGAACAATGGAGAGTACACTCTCTTTAGCCTTCAATTACCTGCCGTCAATCACGATTTCCGGTCCTCGCCCGGCCGGGAAGTCGACTCTCTGCCGGACCTATCTCTCTGATTTGCCCTACGTTAACCTAGAAGATTACTACACTTTGGAGCAATTGCAAAACGATCCGAAAGGCTTCATAGCTCGATTTCCAAACGGGGTGATAATCGATGAGGCACAACGCTGGCCGCAAATTTTCTCCTACCTTCAAGTAGAGGTTGACAACGATCGCATCAACGGCGGCTCGCGGCGGTTTATCGTCAGCGGCAGTAGCAATTTTGCTCTTTTAGCAAAGGTCACGCAGTCGATGGCCGGCCGCACTGCCGTACTAACACTTTTACCGCTGACCGTCAGCGAGATACTAAGCAGCTATCCCGAGACGTCAACAGATGAGCTATTGCTGCGCGGCGGTTTCCCTGCCCTGTGGGGGATAGACTTCCACGGCGTAAACTTCCTGATGTCAAACTATCTGTCGACATACATCGAGCGTGACCTGCGCTCGCTGCTAAACATCAAGGATTTACATGCCTTCCAAACCTTTTTGCGTCTGTGTGCAGGCCGCATCGGTCAAGAGTTTAACGCATCAGCCATGTCGGTGGAGGTAGGTGTAAGCGTACCCACTATCCAATCATGGTTGAGTATTTTGGAGGCATCCTACGTGGTGACACTCCTTCGACCTTACTACCAAAACATCGGCAAACAACTTACCAAGTCACCCAAGTTGTATTTCTGCGACTGCGGCTTGGCTGCGTGGCTCTTAGGCATACGCTCTACTGAACAAATGGCACTGCACCCACTTCGAGGTAACTTATTTGAGAATATGGTAGTGACAGACTTCATCAAGACCGACCTCAACCGAGGCCTCACCAATCAATTCTTCTTCTACCGCGACAAAACGCGACGCGAAGTGGACTTGCTCCGTATCCTGCCCGATGGACACATTCAAGCGTTCGAGATCAAGTCGGGCAAGACCTACACGCCCCAATGGACCAAGCACCTCAGCTATCTTTGCAACCTTTTGGGCGACCGCGTGCAAACCACCGCCGTCATCTACGATGGCGAGGAGAACAACATCGCTCCCCAGGGTGGCTTCGTCAACTGCCGCCAAGCTGCGCAACTGCTGATTGATTAGCGGCCGCTGGGGGCAAGCTGCCGCAAGGAGGATTGTTCGCCGACTTCGTTGTCCTACATTTATTTAGACAAGCCCGAAATTCAGCTTTCGGAACCACTAAAATCTACTAATTAGCGTTTTCTTTGAATAAAAATACGATTTTTTTACTTAAAAGTAGCTTTATATGCTTTTTTGTTACTATTTTTGCAGCCAGATTAATATACTTAGTTTTTTTAGAGCATTTTTTTAGTTATAATGAAGAACAAACGACTTCGACTTCAAATAATAGTTGAACTTATCAAGACCAACTGCATCAGCAGCCAGGACGAACTGTCGCGCCTGCTTGCCGCTCGTGGATATGTGGTGACGCAAGCCACTCTCTCGCGCGACCTCAAGCAGCTTCGCACCACTAAAGTGGCTACCGACTTGGGCAACTACATGTACATCATTCCCGACTCCAACAACTTGCAGGACACTATGCTCCAGCAGGGAGTGTCGACAGCACAGGCAGGACAGCACTCCGGTTTCGTGTCGATTCAGTTCACCGGCCATGCAGCAGTCATAAAGACGCGCAACGGCTATGCCAGCGGTCTTGCCTACGACATCGACATGAGCAAATCACCCGAAATTCTCGGAACGATTGCCGGTGCCGACACCATCTTTGCACTGCTTCGCGAGGACGTTACTCATGAGCAGGCCATGAAGGTGTTCGCTCGATTCCTGCCGATTTCCGACATGGCATGAGTGTGCTTGATTTGCTTTTATTGCATTCTATAGGGAACTCTCAATATTTTTTATTAGGTTTATTTTTCATTTTTATTTATTGTCACACTTGGGCGGTGCATCTGTGTTTTGCACCGGTCAATAAGTCTTACAAAGGTCAAAGATGATTGATTCAAGTGAAATTGAAATTGTGGTGGCTGGAGAGGAGCACATCGGCTATGTCGATGAGGTGCTCGACACCATCAATCGCGCGGCTAAAGTGCGCGGCACCGGTATCGCTAAGCGTTCTCCGGAGTATGTGAAGCAGAAGATGATTGAGCACAAGGCGGTGCTCGCCATCTATCAGAAAACGAAGTTTGCCGGTTTCAGCTACATTGAGTGCTGGAGCAACAAAACTTTTGTGGCAAACTCGGGTCTTATTGTTGCACCCGACTTCCGTGGAATCGGGCTGGCAAAGCGAATAAATCGACGAATTTTTGAGTTATCGCGTGAAATGTTTCCCGAAGCCAAAATTTTCAGCCTGACTACGGGAGAGGCGGTAATGAAAATGAACAACGAACTCGGCTACCGTCCGGTCACTTTCCCTTCGCTTACCGACGATGAGGCTTTCTGGCGCGGTTGCGAAAGCTGCGTTAACTTCGACATCCTTCAGCGCAACGGTCGCCGTATGTGCCTCTGCACCGGTATGCTCTACGACCCTGCCGAACACGCCGCCGACAAGACCGATTCTGCGGAGTAGCAATTTAGGCTAAAAATTCTATATTTTTTATTAATTCTTGGGTCAATGCGACCCCTAAACAACAAAGATACACATTCAGTTATGGAAAAGAAGAAAGTGGTTTTAGCATTCAGCGGTGGTCTCGACACATCGTTTTGCGTGAAATATCTTAGCGAGGACTGCGGTTACGAGGTTTACACCGCAATCGCCAATACCGGCGGATTCAGTGCCGACGAGCTTAAGCGTATCGAGGAGCGCGCTCTTGCTCTCGGAGCAAAGGCTCACGCATCGCTCGACATCACTCACGAATACTACGACAAGAGCATAAAATACATGATTATGGGCAACGTGCTACGTAATGGCACCTACCCAATCTCCGTCAGCTCGGAGCGTATTTTCCAGGCAATCGCAATCATCAACTATGCCAAGAGCATTGGTGCCGAGTATGTGGCTCACGGCAGCACCGGTGCCGGAAACGACCAGGTGCGCTTCGACCTGACTTTCCAGATTCTCGCTCCCGAAATTAAGATTATCACCCCTACGCGCGACATGACTCTCACTCGCGAGTATGAAATCAACTACCTCAAGGAGCACGGCTATGTGGCCGACTTCAAGAAGATGGAGTATTCAATCAACAAGGGTCTTTGGGGCACAAGCATCGGCGGTAAGGAGACTCTGAAGAGCAACGAGACTCTCCCCGAAGAGGCTTATCCCACTCAGATGACTGCTACCGAAGAGTCGCGCCTTACCCTCGACTTCGTGAAGGGTGAGATTGCCGCCGTTAATGGCGTGAAATACGACGACAAGGTGGCTGCAATACAGAAGATTGAAGAGATTGTGAACCCCTACGCCATCGGCCGCGACATGCACATCGGCGACACAATCATCGGCATAAAGGGGCGCGTTGGCTTTGAAGCCGGTGCTCCCATTCTCATCATCGCTGCACACAAGATGCTCGAAAAGCACACCATGACCAAGTGGCAGCTCTATTGGAAGGAGCAGCTCGGCACATGGTATGGTATGTTCCTGCATGAGGCTCAGTATCTTGAGCCAGTGATGCGCAACATCGAGGCGTTCCTCCTTTCATCGCAGGAGAACGTAACCGGACGCGTGATAGTCGACCTCAAGCCCTACCGCTATGTGCTTGTGGGCGTGGAAAGCGACTTCGACTTGATGAAAACCGACTTCGGCGAATATGGCGAAGTCAACAAGGCTTGGAGTGCCGACGATGTGAAGGGCTTCACCAAGATTCTTGCCAACCAGATGAAAATCTATCACAACAACCAGATAAAGAACGGCAAAGCCACTGAATAGCAATTATTAAAAGCATCTGAACGACAATGATTAAAGCAGGTATTATTGGTGGTGCCGGCTACACTGCCGGTGAGTTGATTCGCATTCTTATCAACCACCCCGATGTGGAAATAAAGTGGATTAACAGCACAAGCAACGCCGGAAACCGCGTGGATTCCGTTCACCAGGGTCTCATTGGCGAGACTGATCTGTCATTCACTGCCGATACGCCAATGGAGGATATCGACGTGATGTTCTGCTGCACGCCTCATGGCGAGACGCGCAAGTTCATGGAGTCGCACATTGTTCCCGAGGAACTGCGCATTATCGACCTCTCTACCGACTATCGCCACCAGGACGGTTCGCACGATTTCATCTACGGATTGCCTGAGCTCAATCGCAAGCGCATTGTGAATGGTGCTCGCCACATCGCCAATCCCGGCTGCTTTGCCACTTGCATTCAGCTTGCTCTACTTCCGCTTGCCAAGAACTTGCTGCTCAACAGCGACATTCACGTGCATGCCATCACCGGAAGCACCGGTGCCGGAGTGAAGCCGGGTGCCACCTCACACTTCTCATGGCGCAACAACAATG
>CAMFSS010000057.1 GCA_945983195.1 uncultured Prevotellaceae bacterium
TGACTTTCTCAACTGACCTTGCATTTATTCTTAATTCCATAGTGCTGCAAATATATGAATAATAATGCTACCTTGTAGCTGTAAATGAGAGTTTTTTGAACATGAACACCGGAATGGTGGCACCAACAACCATGCCCAAAACAATGAACGTGCACGTCAGTCCATTGTAAGCCAAAAGATAGAAATAGTGCCTGAATGTTTCTTCTTGGGTGTTACAGAGGCAGGAAATCAAAGCTTCTACCGTGCGGTAGGCATACATTCCCGGTATCATAGGCAGCAATGCCGGGAAAAAGCATACTTCAGCCGGGCATTTTATGCGAGATGCAAATAATACGGCAAGAATCCCTATGGCAAATGCTGCAAGCGTGCTGCTGATGATGATGTTCATTCCGCCAAAATCGGGCAATGAAATGACGTAGCGAATGGAATGCCCTGCGGCTGCAATCAGGGCGCAGGTGAGGTAAGCCCTCCGGGGCGTATTGCTGATGCTGGAAAATCCGATAGCAGCTATAGCTGCAAACAATCCATCTTCAAAAATATTTACCAACAAATCGTTACACATAAGAGACCCCTCCAATCATTTAAAACCACTTTAATCCTAAAATCAACATTCCGGTGCACAGCCCCACGGTCAGGCACGCAGTGAGTACCGCAGCATCTGCAAACCGACTGAATGCGCAGAGATAATGCTTGTAGATTATGTCGCTGACGGCATTTATGTAGGGTACTCCCGGAATCAGATACAGCACACTTGTGCCGAGTGCTATCTCGGGTGTGCTACCAATGCCGAAAAGTTGTCCTCCGGCACTCAGAGCGGCTGAAAAGAACGATGCACACAGAAACACGAGGCGCACATCGCGTCGGTCCGACAGCATAATCTGCTTCAGCCTGTAGCCTGCCAATGTCGAGATAAACACTATCAGCATAGCTGATGGGTCGCCACCAAACAGTCGGCAAAATGCAGCGTTGGCAAAGCTCGTGAGAAACAGCACTTCCCACTTCCCCGTAGGCTTCGTTTCAAGAATCTTGTTGAACCGTTCCACGGCGGTGGCAAAATCGAGGCGATTGTCGGCAACTTCCCAGCTTAGCCGGCTTAGGCGTGCATTTAGATTGAAATTAATGCCGCAACTGGCGGTCTTTCGGATTGCCACACCATTGTGTGCTGCATCTTTGCTGCATGCTGTCACATATATGTGGGTTGGCATAATGGATATGTCAGATTCCACTCCGAATGCCTCCGCCATTCTATGGGTGTTTTTCTCAATGCGAATGCAGGTAGCCCCACACCCAAGCAAATGCGAAGCGTAGTCGGCAAGGAAAGATGCCACTTCATGGATATCGGTGTTATTTGTCATGTCGGTAATGTCCTAAAAGTCCTCGATATCGTTGTCGTCCAAGTCACCGGGAACGAAAAATATTTCACGTTCCTTGCCTATTTCAATAATATGCCACGGCTTTCTGCCGCTGTGATGGCATTCGGTGTAATACCATTCAATAGCTCTAATAATAAATGCGATCGACAGCACTCCGGCTATCACGCACCAAGTAATCATTGACTGACTCATAATCTTTTCCTTTCTTTTTGGTGCAAAGGTAGTGGTAGGTGGGCAGGCTTATAATGCAATTTGCAAGGGATTTTCCTATTGCTGATATAGGCAAAGCAGATAGCAGTGGCATTGGCTGTGGGAGAATGTCCGTTTTTTACACCGCGAGGTGAGGGGAATGGTGTAATTTTGCGGCGAAAAAATAAAGAAAATTGAGAATTTGTTAATATTTTTTCATTTTAGTGTAACTTTTTGGCGATGGCGTGCGTCAAATTAACAAAGAAGCTTGCAAAGGCTCTTTGAGAGAACATAAAAATTATGAGTAACAAACAAAACGACAAAAGAATAATGATATCTATGAAACGATTCATGATGATTGCTGCATTGGCAATGGCAGCTATTGCTGCACAGGCTCAGAACAATCCTGCCGAACTCGACTCGATTGCACTCGACTCGATTCTGAGCATCGTGGAGCTTAAGGAGATTGTGGTGAAAGGTCAGCTTCCCAACACCCGTCTTAAAGGAAATGCAATGGTGACGAAGGTGAGCGGCTCTGTGCTTGAGAAAGCCGGAACGGCACAAGATGTGCTCCGCAAAGTGCCCGGAATGGTCAAGAAGGGTGAAGACCTTGAAGTGATTGGCCGAGGCACTCCTATCTACTATATCAATGGCCGCCGCGTGCGCGACACCGATGAGCTGAAGCGCATTATGAGCGACGAGATTGCTGATGTTGAGGTGATTACCAACCCCGGTGCAATGTACGATGCTTCGGTGAGTGCCGTGGTACGCATCAAGACGGTGCGCCGCCAGGGCGACGGATTCAGCTTCAACACTTTCGCAAAGTCGGAGCAGAGTCTGCGTACCGGCAAGAACGACCCTGAGGCGCAAATCAATGTGAACTACCGCACCGGTGGCTGGGATTTCTTCGCTTCGGCGAAGGAGTGGGAATACCGCACCAACCAGTGGAGCGACCTCGGGCAGATTACCACCAATCCTGTCGGCTCTGAGGAGCTTTACAAATATGAGGGTACTCTGATGAACGCCTGGCGCGGAATTGGCACACACGTCACCGGAGGTCTCAACTGGCAAATCAACGACCGCCACTCGCTTGGTGCGAAGGTCGACTATGCCGTAACAACTTCGGGCGATACCAATGAGCGTCTGAACATGGACAAGTGGGACCGTGGCACTCATGTGGAGACTGTCAACAGCGGGGGTAGGAAGTGGAGCAAAAACCCCGACAATGTACTCGTGAATGCCTACTACAACGGCAATATCGGCAAGCTCAACATCGACTTCAACACCGACATGTTCTTCTCGAAAGACAATGAGTACCAGAATATGGACGAAACCGCCACCACCACCGACCGTGAGGTGCGTGCCGTGACCACCTCGAGCAACGACATGGTCGCCACCAAGCTCGTTCTCTCCTACCCCATTTGGCGCGGACAGCTCCAGGCCGGAACTGAGGAGACTTTCGTGAAGCGCAAGGCGACCAACGAAATCACCGGTGCGGGGCTTCCAAATTCCATATCGAATGTCAACGACAACGTGTATGCCGGATTTATCCAGTATGGATTCTCGCTCGACCAGAACACCAATTTCAGCATCGGAGTGCGCTATGAGCACGCCTACTTCGACTACAAGGAGCAGATTAATCCCGATGCCAACCTCAAGCGCAGCTTCAACAATGTGTTCCCGTCGGCTTCGTTCTCCACAAAGCTCGGCAAGGTGCGTGCATCGCTGAGTTACGCAAGCTACACATCGCGTCCGCAATACTGGCAATTGAGCAACGCTATGAGCTACCACAACCGCTACGTGTTCCAGCAGGGCAATGCCACGCTGAAGCCTTCTACGCAGCACAATGTGTCGCTCACCACCATGTTCGGAATGTTCACCATAGGAGCCAACTACTCCTACACCAAGGATTTGGCGTGCAACTGGAGCGAGCAATACAACGACGAAGGCACTATTCGCATCACCTTCCGCAACATCGACAAGCCACAGCACCAGCTCAATCTCTTTGCCGTGGCAAGCCGCACATGGGGTTGCTACTCTCCCACTTGGACGGTGGCAATGGCGAAGCAGTGGCTCACTCTCGACTTGGATAATGGCAGCCGCTCGTTCAACAAGCCAATGTGGGTGTTCAATGCCAGCAACGCATTCCGTCTGCCCAACCGCTGGCAGCTTGAGCTTAATTCGGAGTTCCACAGCAAGGCTAACTACACCAACGTGGAGCTTGTGAACAACTACTGGTCGCTCGAAACCGCCGTGCAGAAGTCGTTCCTAAAGAATGATGCACTCACGCTGCGCCTCGCATGGCAGGATATGTTCCGCAAGGGCAACAACGACGTGTATATCTACTACGGCAGCTACAGCATACACCAGACCAACACAATGGACTTCAACCGCGTGATTTTCACCGTGCGCTACAGCTTCAATGCCGCACGCAGCAAGTATAAAGGCACCGGTGCAGGTAAGGATGCCCGCGACCGCATCGGAAGTTCTGCAAAATAATGAAACCTTATTCACCTTTTTGGTTTTATACAAATTACTTTCGCAACATTGTATTAAGAAATGACACATCATGCAAAGGGGGATACGCGGATGCGCATCCCCCTTTTTCTCACAATTTATTCACACTATTTTTGCTACTTTATAGCCACTTTGGCGGTCGAGCCGTCGGCACGGCGGACGATATAGATACCCGGAGTGTCTGGATTGGCTACGCGCACACCGTCGATGGTGTAATAGTCGGTGATTGGAGCCACAGAGGCATCATAATCAATACTCTCAATGCCGCTTGGCTTGGGATTCATGGTGATTGAGTAGAGCTTCACGCAATTCTCACCGGCAGCAGCCTGGGTGCGAGCCTTTTTGCGGGCAGTAGCCGAAGCCGGAGCTGAGGTGTCAACGCCATAGATGTAGATGTAAGTGTCGGTAGCGACACTGTAGGCAACGCTCACCTCGCCCTTATCGTCCTTGGTGAAGAGCTGAGGCTCAGCCTCGCCAATCTTCACAGCCACCTGGCGTGAGCCAATGGTGAGGCAATTCACGCTCACTGTGCCTTCGCCGGCAGCCACCATCACCACAAGACCGTTGAAGCGGTTGCTGAGGTCGGTAACGCCCGGAGCCATGCCGCCGATAGCGTCAGCCTCGTCGTCGGTCATCGACGAATTGAGCACGATGCTGCCGTCGGTGCTGTCGTAGCCGTCGTCCTCACCCACTGTCACATACACATCACCCACTACGGTGTCGCTGAGGTCGGAGTCTTCATCAACGCCTGTGAACGAGGTCGTCGATTCCTCCTTGGGAGCCTCAATGTTCTCAATGGTGATGATTGTGTTTTGGTTGCCGTTGCTCCAGATGGCATTGGCGCGATAAGCCTCGATGCTTGCAGCCGGCACCTTGATAGTGGGTGTTCCCACATGGTACCAACTCCATTCATAGTCGATAGGCTCGGCGGCAGTGGCAGTTATGGTGATGCTTTTGTCCTGATTCCAAAAAGAGAATGCATCACCTCCCACTTCCTCGATAGTCGAGGCAATGTAGAGAGTTTCCACACCGGTGCAGAGGAAGAAAGCTCCATTGCCAACGGTGGTTACGCCTTCGGGCAGCGACACCACCTTCAGCGATGAACATTCGCGGAATGCCGCGCTGCCGATTGTGGTGATATGGAGCGGCCAGTGCAGCTCTGTGAGCGACGTGCAGCCATAGAATGCATCATCAGAGATGGTAGTGATATTGTCAGCCAAGCCTACATACTCCAGATTTGTGCAGTATTGAAACACTTCAGGGTCGAGAATCTCCACGCTTTTTGGCAGCGTCACCTCGGTGATGTTGGTATTGCCGGTGTAAAGTCCCTTAGGCAGTCGGCGCACTTTCTCGCCAATCACTATGCGCTCAAGGTCACGCGGACTCACTCGGTAGGGGCAATAGCAGTCGATAGCGTTGTAGGTCACGCTCCACAAGGCATCGCAGCCACTAAAAGCATCGTCAAGCTTTTCGAGCGATTCGGGCAGAGTGACACGAGCCAATTTCGGGCAATAGGCAAATGCCCCATAGCCAATCTCCTTCAAGCCCGGCAATTCGGGCAATGAGGTGATTTGGGTGGCATAGAATGCACCCTCGCCAATCACCTCAAGCGAAGGCATCGAGGGGAGGGCTGTGATTTTAGTGCGGTCGAAAGCTCCTGCTCCGATTCGTTTCACGCCCGGCATGTCGGGCAGCGACGTGATTGCAGCTGAATTGAACGCATCGTTGCCGATAATCTCAAGCGAAGCGGGGATATTGACAGCCGATATGTTGGTGTAGGCAAACAGCTTGTCGGCAAGCGAGATGGTGCCGTCTTTGATGGTGTATTCTCCAAGTTTCTCATCGGCAACACAGTATGCCACCTTGCCGATATAGCGGATTCCACCTTCAGGCTCAATCTGCTTGATGAACGGCGAATCAAAGTCGAAAGCCTTGTAGCCGATTTCGGTTACCGACTCGGGAATCACCGCCTTCTCAAGCACCTGATTGTCGTAGCTGTTGCTGCTGAAAGCGCCCTCGCCGATATATTTCACACCGTCGCCGATGTTGATTTCGCGCAAATCACGGCAGGCGAAAGTGGCGGCATGGATAGAATCGCCGGGGAATGGCAAATTGAGCTGCTGCACCACAGCACCGGCAAAAGCTCCTCCATCGATTTCCACGGGGTGGTCGATATTGAGCACACCGAAAGTGATATATCCCGATTCTTCATTATAATTCGTGCTATTGAATGCGCCTGCGCCAATCTTCTCGATTGAAGATGGCAGCCCGTCGAGCATCTTCACCGCTGTGCCACTGTAAGCACCTGCCAACACCTCTGTCACGCCGTTGTGGATAGGGGCGTATTTTAGATTTTTACAGCCTGAGAAGATGCTTTCGCCTATCGAAGTCATTGATTTGGGCAGAATCACCGTGGTGAAGTTGGTGCAGTCTTCGAAAGCACACGCAAGATTGTTGCGATAGTAATCATGGCGCGCAGTAGTTGGGCTGGTGCTATGAGCCTCATCGTAGTTGGTTTCGCTCAGATAGTAGTAGAGATAAAACCAAGTGCCCATACCACCCGGAGGACCCACTACGGCGTAGTGATATAGAGAGCCGTCGAGAGCTACGGTGACTTCGGAGAGGTCGAGATAGGTGAGTGCAGCGGCACGTCCCTCGCCCGAAGTGATGTAGGTGATGTCGTCGCCATTAATCTGCCCTTTCAGCACCAAGCCTTCTATGATGTCGGCATCTATGTTGATGAGCTGCGATTTCAGCTTGCCAGGCTGGGTTACGGTCACCTCAAAGGTGTTTTGGGGCTTTTCCGGCTTATTCGATTCAGGGAAGTTGAAGGTGCGCTTGTTGCCGAGACACAACTGACCGTTGCTGACAATGGTAGCCGGGAAAATGGTTGTGGTTTCAGTAATGTGGAGAGCCTCGCCTGTGTAGCGGGTTGATTGCTTTGTGGGCGTGTTGCCATCAGTGGTATAGACGATGATGTCGTGCGAGTTGTCGTAACTTGCACCCCACCCCGCTTCATAGCTACCCTGGAAAGTAACGTCGATTGGAGCATAGTAGTCGCCCTCAGGGTGCGAGTAGGTGAATGTGGCGGTGGCATCGGGATTGTCGCCATACCACACCCCTATTTCGCTGATTATGATGGGGTGGCTTGCAGTGAGCGTGATGCGGCTCTCGGGGGTTCCGCCGAAGATGTAGAGGTTGGGTGCCATTGCCGAAGCACCGTCAAGCTCATACACGTTCAGTTCTCCATGACTAATGGAGAGAGGGCATGGGAGATAATAGATTGATTCATCGAAATCCTCATCGGGCTTCCAAGTTTCATTGGGCATCCAAAAACCAAGGGCAAAATCAAACTGTGCATTGTCGTAGAGTCGCGACGATGCCGGCAGCGTGATTGTGGCACCGGTGGCGAGATAGATGCACCCCTTTCCTGCATATACCTCGCCGGTGAAAGTCCAGCCGTCAGGATTGTCGAAACTGTTGATGTAGTCGTCGATTGGTGTAGCTCCGGCATATTCTTCGCTATCACCGTTCACAAGGAAGAAAGTCTCATGAATGAGATAATCACGCCCTTCGCTTGGCCATTGGGCGAAAGCGTGCCCTATCGCCATGGCGAGGACAACGCAAAGAGATAAAAGTCGTCTCATATCAGTAAAAATTTAGAGTGATTGTTTTTTTCAGTATGTAACGACGCGCAATAGGTGCGCCTGAATTGAAGAGGCATAATTGCCTTGTGTATGGGTACAGTTTAGGGAGCGGAATTACCGCTTCGAGCCGTTGCGCTTTAGGTAGCCCTTTTCAAATGCTTTTACGATAAGGTCGGCTACATTCACGGCTCCGAGTTTCTGGAAAAGCGACTTGCGGTGTGCCTCCACGGTGTTGTCGGTGACAAACATCGACGCTGCAATTTCGCGCGAGGTCTTTCCTTGCGCGATTTGGCTCAGCACCTCAAGCTCGCGCAGAGTGGGGTGGATAGAGCCGTCGGAAGCAGCGGCAAGAGCCTTGTGCACAGCCTCGCAATAGTAGTTGTTGCCATTGATAATCTCATCGATGGCAGTCATTATCTCGCTGCCGTCGCCCGACTTGTAGATAATGGCATTGACATCGCGTGCGAGAAGCTTGCGCAGGGTCCATATCTCATCGTGCACGGTGCTCACGATGATGGGTGCGGCAGCGTTGCGGGCACGAATCATCTCTATCAGCACAAAACCGTCGAGGTCGGGCAGTTCAAGGTCAATGATGTAGAAGTCGTAGCGGTGTCCGGCATCGAGAGCCGACACCAGTTCCATGGCATTGCTGAATTTGTCCACATTGTCGGCACCATTTTTGGCAAGGACTACGTTCAGCCCCTCCCTCACCAAATCGTGGTCGTCGACAATGGCTATTTTCATTTTCGATAGTATTGTTTTATCAGTCATAGCAGATGCAAGATTTTGCAGAAAAGAAAAATGTTTCTACAAAATTACTGCACCTTTGAAAGTGCGTCAATTACGGCTTTCCGTAGTTTTTTCCACGGTTACAACCGTTCCACCGGCTTCAGGGTGGGCGATTGCCACCTTCCCTCCAATGGCGGCAGCACGGCGGCGAATGGAGTCAATTCCCAGACCGCGCTTCGATGTCGGGCGGTATGTGCCGTTGTCGGCAACAGTGAGGCGCAGCGAGCCGTCGGCAAATTGTAGCTGCACTGCGATTTCCGCTGCTCCCGAGTGCTTCACGGCATTGCCCACAGCCTCTTGCACTATGCGGTACATTTCGAGCGACACGGCATCGGGAATATCCTCCCAGCGTGCGCCATTGATGGTTGAGGTGTAGGTGATGGCGGTTTTCGGCTTGGCGGCTTCGGTCTGGTTGTTCACGAAGAAGCGTATTACCTCATCGAGAGTGGCATAGGCAAATTCGGGTGGCATAAGTTCGTGCGAAATGCGTCGCACCGACTCGCGGCACGTCTCAATGAGTGCGGAGGCATCGGCAGGCGACTGTCCGCCTTCGATGCTCATCTTTATGGCAAGCAGGTCGTTGCACACGCCGTCGTGAAGTTCGCTCGCCATGCGGCGGCGTTCACTCTCCAAGCCTTCCACATATTGGCGGCTCACATCGGCGCGTAGACGTGCAAATTCCACCTCATTCTGCAAGCGGCGGCGACGCTGGCGGCTGGCGTAGACGATAAAGAGTATTGCAGCCACGAGCAGCAGCCCAAGTGCGGCAAAAAGCCACATCAGCGTGCTTGCGCGGCGTGCCTCGCTCTGTGCAAGGGCAAGTTCGGTTTCCCTGGTTTCGTATTTCACGGTCAGTTCTTGCAGGCTCTCGGCTTTCTCCTGTTGCCACAGCGTGTCGCGCAGCTCATTGCCCTTGAGCAGTGTGGAATAAGCCTCGCGGTAGTCGCCGATTGCGGCGTAGGAGCGGTGAAGATTGTTGTAGCAGTCGAATTGCACGAAAGGCAGATTTGCGATGCCGTCGAGATTGAGTATCTTGTCGAAATAGGTGATTGCGTTGCGGTGGTCGCCGGCTTTGAGGCTTATGGAGCACTCGGCTTGGTTATACA
>CAMFSS010000058.1 GCA_945983195.1 uncultured Prevotellaceae bacterium
CGTGCGGCGATGATGACAACAATGGCGGCGAAGACCCCGTGAAGAAACAAACTCCGAAATCAGCAATGGCACTTTACAAGTTTGAAGCATCACAGGACATGATTGATTTGCTGGATATCACAATCTCATACGTGGATAAAGGTGAAATCAAAACGGAGATCATGAAGACAACAAAATGGACCGCAACTGCTAACGGACTTGTACTCCCTGCTACGTTTGGCTACAGAGTCCACATGAGCGTGAAAGACAATGCAGATTTCAGCAAAGGTTCTTTTGACCTTACCGTAAAGACTTACTCCACTCAGTATGCCGTGTATGACCAAGACAATGAGAGAATTGAAAGCCTCAGCAATGTTTCATCAACAACTACCGACGGTGGATTCACAAATCTTGACGAAGCTACTATCAGAAAAGTGTTTGCAGACAAGGAATACATTCAGGTAGGTTTTGAAATCGGCACAGACGGCAAATACGCAAAAAAGACCATTAACTGGTAATTAATCTCCACAACACATCTAATTGGCACTTGGCGTGAACTTCTATGAAAAGCTCTTTTTCAAATGAGTGTTCACGCTTTTTTCAAAACGCAAATAAAACTTTCTCAATAATATTTTCAATAAAATCTCAATAATATTTTCAATAAAATGAAAAAATTCACTATCAACTTTTTTTACATCGCCCTTGTCTTTGCAATGACAGGCTTGCTTAGTTCTTGCCACGATGACGACAAGGAAATCATCGACGATGAAAACAACGACCCTGAATACGAAATTTCGGAAGTGCCCACGGAAGACCAAATGGAGGTTACTTCAATCGTAAACCTTTATGTACCTTCTACAGACGGGTTGAGTGATGTGGCACAAGCACTTATCCGCCGCTGTCCTATCGGGTCAGACTACGATGCGTGCGCTATCCTGCTCACAAGCAAATTTATTGATGCTGCAGACGATGCCACTCTCACCAAAATTAAAGACTTCTATAATGATGGTGGTATGATTATCATGGACCGTCCTACTCCAAGAAACTTCAAAAAAATGGAGACAGGCATGGGATTAGATAAAATCGCAGACCCAATGGAAGAACACGACGACCATGAGGCTTACGGCATCTATGCTTTCAATATCCATTACGACATCTATAAACTCAATGACATTTTTGACGAAGACGGAGCAGAATACCAAACATTTAGAAAGGGAACTTCTATAGATGAAGACGGAAATACCACAGATGTAGAAGACTCCTCAGAAGGAGTCACAGAGGGACAAGAAGAACAACCTCTTACCCCATACTTGGCAGGGTTAATCGCAGACCCCTTGGCACACTGGATGACTGAAAACAATATTCCGGATGAATGGCGTGAATCTCGCAAAAAACAGATTATTACAAATAGCCGCGGAACTATGGACGATATCATTCATGCTCAATCCATCACGAGCACGTGGACTCATGGAGTGACAGAATGGTGGAAAAACAAGTGTTCCGACAAAATATGGGAAACGCTTAAAGACAGAAAAACCGTTTTTACTACCACTACAAGAGTATATGTAGCATATAGTTACGACCAGGATACAGACTATTATCTGTTTGACCAAACAGTATGGGCAAACAACTCTCACAAATGGCTTGGCTCTTGGAGCACAGGGACTTATGATCACCAAGGGCTGTATCTCTATGGACTTCATATTAAAAACCGCCTTATTTCGGGGAGTGGTTGGAGTAATTATATCACAAGCCACGATGGCTTGGTTCTTGAAGACTTCTCGCCTGAAACAGTCGTAGGCTCACAAACGTACAGTTCCTCTACCGGTTTTAGTTTTGGTGGTAATGCAGGATTGACAACTTCCGGTCCTACTGCGAACTACAACTTCGGTGTCAATATAAGCACTTCACAATCTTATTCAATACCGGATTTAAGCGTTGTCTCAAAGTGTGGCGATGATGCAGAGTTAGGTAATAATTGCAAATGGGAATATCATTCGCGTAGTCACAACTATGATGTTGATTGGAAAGATAAAGCAACTTTTTACTCTCCTACACAAATCTCTATCAACACGATAAAGGTCGGTCAGAGTTGGGTTTGGAAGTTGAATAATCCAAAAAGATACGATAATACTACCATTTACCTGAAATATAGTATAAGCGATTGGATGTGTGCAGACTACAGAAGATGGAATGGTATTTTCAGTAAAAAAGACTGGGGTTGTGATGGCTTAATTTGCGGAATGAATTTTAAGCACAAAATAATCATGCCAAACAGAAATCCTAATTATAAGAAATAAACGAAAAAAGAGGGCGCACGGCAAGTGTGTCCTCTTTTTTTGTGTAAAGCAAAATGTTAAGCAGCCTATTACACGGGACTACTTAGAGTAACTACTCAACTATCTGAAAGTGCCACGAAACCACTATTGAAGTGTTACTCAAGTTTCGGATTTAGGATGCCAGCTTGAAAAAGTGCAATAAAAAAGGCTACTTGTAACTAATATGCGCGACAGACTTAGCATCACTTCAGCACATCACAGTGCCAGGATTGCATCAAGCGGCGTATGCTTTAGTTGAACTCATATTGGGAGAAAGCGACAACACTCCCCTATCTTGAAGCTTAGCCCCTGCCACAAATTGCTCGGCAGGGGCTAAGCTTTCCCTTTTGGATTGTGAGAAAGCCTCCATAGCGGCATGAAAAATCTTAAAAAACAGAAATCGGGAGAATTTTCCCGATTTTGTGAGGTAGCAGATAGTGTGCTAAATAGCCTTTTCCTATAAATAAAGAGTGATTTCAGAGATGAGTTCGCAAGTTGTTCGCAAGTTTCTTCACGAGAGAGGGTTCTGCTGCCCAAAATAAAACAACCAAAAGAGTTAAATATTGTTAAGACGGCAATTGTGCTTCATAGTGGGGTTCAGATATATTTTGAGCCGGTTTTTGACATTCCGTGACGCGAAACGTGGTAAAATCGGAGCAGACTGTTACAGCAAAAACGGCAATGCTGTTACAGTTCTGACGTTGCAAACGTTAATGTTTGATTCTTAAACTCTCTCCTTTTTGAGGTAAGACTTTACATAACAAGGGGCATCTTAACTTTGCCGACGATACTGAAGATAACCAACGGACTGAACGGAAATCGCCGGAATTGGTGAACGGGTTTCGACTGGAATACACAGGTTTCTACTGGAATACGCAACTAATTTTGCATCGCCAACCCATCGTTGTAAATCATGGCACGCATTCCATTGATATCGGCAGGGCTAAGCAGATTGCGCCGCTCAGCCGTATCAAGCAGTCTGAGGGCATAACGTGGCTGCGTGCGGCAAATGCGATTGATATATTCAGAGCTGTAGATGCTGTCTTCTCCCCGACTATTGCTGCCCGTAACACCCGATTGGGTACAAGCGCATAAAATTAGTGAAAACAATAAAGTGTGTAGTATTACATTTTTCATGTGATGCGTTACGAAGTTGTTTTTAGTACCGCAAATTTATATATTAGTTGGCGTTCTGCCAAATTTGGCTGCCACATAAATAGCTAAAACACGTTAAAGCAATAATGCCGACAAATCGCACAGCACATTCACGCCACAAATATTACGTATTGATTCACAGCTTATTCCCAAAATATTACACACCCCCTTCCCTTTTTGCTACACCAAAATAGCTATATCAGCTACAAAAAACAGCCCACGATGGAAATTTATTGACATAATATGCCTAATTTTGCCAACAACAAAAATATTATCAATTAATTAAATTTTTTTTGACTATGAGAATTAAACAACTGTTCAAAACAATTTCAGCATTTGCCATTGCTGCAATTCTTTTCACACCTTTCACATCGTGCGGCGATGATGACAACAATGGCGGCGAAGACCCCGTGAAGAAACAAACTCCCAAATCGGCAAAAGCCCAATATAAAATTGAATGTTCGCAGACTATGCTCGACCTGCTCGACATCACAATTACCTACATCGACAAAGGTCAGAAAATGACTGAGCAAATCTCAAAACTGTCCACTACCATCACTGCCGAAGGTCCTTCGCTCCCTGCCACATTCGGATTCAAAATCCACACTGCCGTGACGGCTAATGCCGACTTCAGCAAGGTCGGTCCATACAACTTCAAATATGGCACTAACACCACCGGCTTCGAGGTATTCGATGCCGAAGGGAAGGCCATCACCGGCTTGGCTGTACAAAGCTCCATAACATACGCCGAAAACTCCTGGTCATCCGAGGATAAAGTCCGCAAAGGATACGACAACAAAGACATCATAAGCGTGGGATTTGAAGTTGGCACCGACGGAAAGGCTACCGACAAGACCATTTCATGGGATTAATCGAGCAAGGAAAGCCAATTTGCGACTGAGCCGAAACACCCCACAACGCCACGCAGCGTACCTCCCATCAAAAAAATCGCTAAATTGCTAACCAGAAGCAATTTAGCGATTTTTTGTGGTCCCACTTGGGCTTGAACCAAGGACCCCCTGATTATGAGTCAGATGCTCTAACCAACTGAGCTATAGGACCTGCTGCGGATTAGCGGTTTTTGCCGCTTTGCCTTTAGCGGTGCAAAGATAATGCAAAGTTTTGACTTCTGCAACCTTTTTGTGGCGACAATTTGCGTTTTTTATTTCTAATCGGCATTTTGAGGCATTTTGAGGCATTTTGAGGCTAAAAAGTTTGCAACAAAATGTCATTTACAGATAATACATGCCGCCACAAACCGTAAATTTCTGACCCGGGCAATTTTTTGTCCGGGCGGCTAAAGTTTGTTTGGGTGGATATCGCTGTTGTCATACTTTGGAGGATGGATAAACACGTCCATTGCTGCGGCAGGGTCGTCCTTCTTCATAAACGTTTCTCCGATGAGGAATCCATCGTAGCCTATGGCACGCAGGCGGTGAATGTCGGTGTGCGAACTGATACCGCTTTCGGCAATCCGAGTTACACCACCGGGCAGACGTGAAATCATGTTGTAGGAGGCATCGAGATTGACGGCGAAGTTGCTCAGGTTGCGGTTGTTCACACCCACCAGGTCGGTGCAAGCAGGAATCTTGGCTATATCCTTTTCAGAGTGTATCTCCACAAGAGCCTCCATGCCCAGGTCGTGCGCCACCACCATCATGGACTCAATTTCTTCAAGCGAGAGCATCGAGGCAATGAGCAGCACCGCATCGGCACCGTAGACGTAGGCCTCGGCTATCTGGTACTTGTCGACCATGAAATCCTTGCGGAGCAACGGCAACTGCACGCTTTGCCTCGCTACAGCGAGGTCGGCAAGCGAGCCACCGAAAAACCGCGTGTCGGTGAGAATGGAGCAGGCAGCGGCTCCATTGCTGGCATACCCCTTCACCACAGTTGCCACATCGGCATGCGGATTGATGTTGCCCTTCGAAGGCGAGCGACGCTTGAACTCGGCAATTATTCCACTGTAGTTTCCGCGCAGCGCACCCTTGAGCGAGAGCGGCTGGCGTTTCGATTGGCGAGCAAGTGCAAAAATGCGATCCTCACTCACGATGTGCTTCATCGCCTCCACCTCGCGGCGTTTGTTGTCGGCTATAGAGTCAAGAATGTTCATAATAAAAAAACGGTTGTTTCAGGCAGCAAGATAAAAATATGTTGAATTACGAATAATTATCCAAAAGTCAATCTACAACAAAGATGGCTGCCGGCTTCCTAAAGCCTGCCACCACCATTGGATTGCCATATTTTGATTAGATATACTCATAATTAGCTTCATTTTTTTCACTGCAAATATATGCACTTTTCTGAATGATCAAATATTTTCCCCGAAAAATTTCAAAAAAAATTTTTATATGTGCAGAAGGTCGCGGTAGATGTCGAGAGCGGCACGCACATCGTCGTCGGTTGCCGAGCAGTTGATTTTCACGTCACCCACATCGCCCAGCAGAGTAAAGTTCATCTCGCCATGCTCACTTTTCTTGTCGTGACGCATAAGCGTGAGCAGAGCATCGTAATCGGCACAGGTGATGTGGAAAGAGCCGTAGTTCTCAAGCACAAACTGCGCATACTCCTGCACGCGTGCACTCGGGAAACCGCACAGCATATTTGCAAGCGTAAGCTCCACCACCATTCCCCAAGCCACAGCATATCCGTGCGGAATGGGGCTTTTGCGGCTCATGGCATAGCTCTCGAAGGCGTGACCGGCGGTGTGCCCCAGATTAAGCGCACGTCGCAGCCCGCGCTCATGCGGGTCGCAGCGCACTATTTCAGCCTTCACCTCCACCGATTCGCGCAACAGCGACAGCAGATGGTCGTAGTCGCGGCTCTCGAAGTCGTAGGCTAGCAGGCGGTCGTAGGTAGCGGCATCTTTCAGTAAGCCGTGCTTCAGCATCTCGGCAAATCCCGACTTAATCTCAGTGAGAGGCAGCGTGCTGAAGAAGCAAGTGGAAATCACCACAGCTTCAGCCTCATTAAACCCACCAATCTCATTCTTCAGCCCACGGAAGTTCACCCCGGTCTTGCCACCCACGGCAGCATCGACGGCACTGAGCAGAGTGGTAGGCACATTGATAAAACGGATTCCGCGCTTGAAAGTAGATGCGGCAAATCCTCCAAGGTCGGTCACCATACCGCCACCAACATTAATCATTATCGACTTCCTTGTTCCGCCATTGTCGCAAAGCGCACGCCACACATCGGCAGCAGCCTCGATGGTCTTGTTCATGTCGCCCGACTTTATGGTAATATTTGTGGCATCGGCAATGTGGGCATTGTCGGCAATACGCGGCAGCACAAAATAGCTCGTATTGGTATCAGTGAGCACAAACAGGCGATTAAAGTCGGCTTCGGCGAGGAGCTGGTCAATCGCCGCCGACACATCATTGGTGAAGATTATTCGTTGGTTGTGTTCCATAACTGAGTGTAATTTTTTGTTATTCAAATATTTAGTCTAAGTTCTTTCTAAAGCGTAGTGGTGCGGCATGCAGCGATGAGATTCGGGAGTGCGTGCGCAAACTCTGTCATTGAGCCGTACACCACATCGGCACCACTTTCCACCATGCGTTCACGCGGAATGGGACCGGTGGTAACAGCCACGGTGAAACATCCGGCAGCTTTCCCTGCCTGCACACCGAGTGGCGCATTCTCAATAACCATGCACTGACATGCCTGACAACCAGCCATTTCCGCGCCTTTCAGGTAGGGTTCGGGGTGAGGTTTTCCGTGAGTGACATTCCGGGCGGTGACACGTTTTCCGGGGAGAAAAATCCCGGGATAATCGCGGTCGATGCGGTCGAGAATCGACTGCTGACCAGAACCGGTGACAAGCACACGGCGTAAACCGCTGATTTTCAGCGTTGATAGCATACGGTCGGCATCGGGCATCATCACAGGTGCACCCAACTCGGTGAAATACAGTGCCTTACGGGCATATAGCTCGCGCGCCTCATCGGCAGTGGCGCATCGGCCATAGGCACGGTTGAAAAGAATGTCGATAGTGGCTGCTCCAGTCATGCCCTCATAGAGGTAGAACTCATCGCGGCAGCACTCTATCCCCATCTCGGTTGCCATGCGATACCATGCGGCAGTATGATTGCGCATAGAGTCGTAGAGCACGCCGTCCATGTCGATGAGCGCAGCCTGCAAATCAAAGTGCTTCAAGCCGGCAGCACTGAGATAATTCTTTATAGCGTCAATTTCATTCATCACTAATATAAAAATTCAAGCAGCAAATAAGTTCATATTCGGCTGTGAAAAATTGGATTAATGCAAAATTACTACATTCCCTCCACTGTCGCAACTGCTCGCTGCAAAAATCGCTGAAAACATAAATTTGAGTGCGGTGGAAACGCTTAAACACATGGTCGAGGCGCAGAATTAAGATAAATTTACCACAGATTGTTGGTGAATTGCCAAAAAAGTGGTAACTTGCGGCAAAAATCAACATATAATCACAGAATTAAGCAATAGCTATGGACAACAGTGGAATAATCGACAGGCTGAAATACATAATACGCGAGATGGGACTGACGCAGGGTGAATTTGCCCAGCGTATCGGCGTGGACTCATCGAACCTTTCGAAGTACCTCAACGGCCGACTGGCTGTGAACGATTCGCTGATAAACCGCATTGTGGTAAACCTGGGAATCTCGAAGGAATGGATAACTTCGGGCACCGACTTGCCATACGCCAAGCAGCCGGCAGCCACGCCTTCGGAGGCACTGACGTTTGACGGAACGATTCGCACCACTGCCGACCGGCGCGGAACCCCGGTCTACGACATCGACGTGACTGCGGGAGCTTTGCCGCGCGCGCGAATGTTTGCCAACGAGAATATAGTAGGCTATGTGAACCTGCCCAACATTCCCGAAGGCTGCCGCATAGTGAGTGTGAGCGGCGACAGCATGCAGCCGGTGATTCGCAGCGGCGACTTCATCGCTGTGCGCGAGCTGAGCAACTTGCAGCAGATATTCTGGGGGCAAATCTATGTGGTAGTGCTCGACGACTACTGCATGGTGAAGTATGTGCGACGCCACGAAAATCCCGACTGGGTGATTCTGCGCTCAGAGAACCCCAACTACGACGACATGGAGGTGCGTCGCACCGACATCCGCGACATGATGTTTGTGCAGCACATCATGCACGTCGACACCCGAATGTAAGTGAATACTGACGGTGCAAATCGACAAATTCCTTGCTGATAGCGCAATAGCTATTTCAAGTCGTTATTGGCATCTTCACATAGAGGAATTGACTAATAAAATTACATTTTTTCAACGGAATAATCAAGGCAAAACCACATTTTTTCAACGGAATGGCATAAGATGGTGTAAAGATTTACAGGAGTGGTGGGAATGGAGGAATTTTTGGAGGGAGGCGGAAAAATGTTGGGGAAATTGTGGGGTGTAAGAAATATTTCCGTATCTTTGTGATTGGTGATTATTACCTGTAATTTATAGCAGTGGAGGGGCGGCTTCTTGCCGGGTGGCTTCCTTTGTTGCTTGTGATTGAAGGCAGTGGAGGGGAGGATTTTGCCAGGTGTCTCACTTTGGTTATCGCCGATTTTTTGTTTTATTTATAATTTATATGGCTTACGGTTGTTTAATCACAATAAATCAGCTTATGTAATCACAATAAACTAAAAAACACACTATGGTGAAAGGAATTGAAATTTTTTGCAAGAACATCAATGAATACATCTGCGTGCAGGGCGGCGAGACTCTCGGCGAGATTTTCGCACGCATCGCCGACCGCGTGGGCATGACCCCAATATGCGCTAAGGTGAACAACAAGACGGAAGACCTTGGCTACCCGGTGTTTGCCCCGAAGCAAGTGGAATATCTCGACTGCACTTCGCCCTCGGGTGAGCGCGTGTATGTGCGCTCGCTGTGCATGATAATGTCGAAGGCTGTGCGCGACCTCTTCCCCACACAGCGTCTGCGCATAGAGCACTCGGTGTCAGGCGGCTATTACACACAGCTCATTGGCAACGACAATGCGGCAGTGACTCCCACTGCCGATGGAATAGAGCGCATCAAGGCACGCATGGAGGAGATAGTGGCTGCCGACATTCCTTTCAAGCGACATGAGCGGCTGCCGACTGACGTGATTAAGATGTTAGACGATGCGGGACTCCACGACAAGTC
>CAMFSS010000059.1 GCA_945983195.1 uncultured Prevotellaceae bacterium
TATTATAGTATTTTTTGCATTTTTTGGGGGTTTTTTAGCTTACAATCGAAAAAATGTATTATATTTGTGGAAAAAATGTAGGTTACTGATGGACGGATTAATAGATGAATTAAGAAAATACAATCTGTGGAATGGCAACAAGATTCAGTGTGGCTTCATTCGCACTCATTATCTCGATTGTGTGAAACGCTACATTGGTGGTCATGTGGTAAAGGTTCTCACAGGGCAGCGCCGTGTCGGGAAAAGCTACATTATGCGTCAAATTGCTCGGATGCTTGTGGAAGAAGGCGTGAATAGCAATAACATTTTGATTGTTAACCGTGAGTTTGCAGCTTTTGATTCTATCAAGACATACCACGACTTCGTGAAACTCGTCGATGAATATCGTGCCTGTTTCAAGCCGGAGGGGTGCGTGTATCTGTTTATTGACGAAGTTCAGGAGATAGAGGACTGGGAGCGCATCGTGAATTCCTATTCACAAGATTATGCATATCCGTATGAAGTGTTTATCTCCGGTTCCAACTCAAAGATGTTTTCAGGCGAATTAGCAACTCTGCTCTCAGGTCGTTACATTGAAATCCCCATTTTTCCACTTTCCTACGATGAATACACTGAGGCTCATGGCTTGGACAAGGGCCGACAGAGCTATATGCAATATATGGCTGACAGTGGCTATCCTGAATTGCTTAATTTCACCGATAGTGATGTAAAGCGAAACTACATATCCGGGCTTCGTGACACGGTATTGCTGAAAGACGTGATAAGCCGCTATGCGATACGTGATGTGAATCTGCTCGACGACTTGTTTGTCTATATAGTCAATAATGCCTCATGCCTTTTGTCTGTAAGCAGTATTGTGAATTATCTAAAAAGTCGCGGACGAAAAGTCTCTTACGACACTGTTGCTACCTACATCGACCATATTGAGTCGGCTTATCTCATTCACCGTGCATTGCGCTTCAATATCCGTGGAAAGGAGGTTGTGGCAGGTCAATACAAATACTATGCCAATGATTTGGCATTCAAGAATTTCCTATACGGAGGCTATAGCTACGGCATAGGATATATGCTCGAAAACTTAGTGTATTTGCAGTTGATAGCCGCAGGTTACACGGTGTATGTAGGCTCTATCAAAGACAAGGAGGTTGACTTTGTGGCTTGCAAGAACGACCGCCGCATATACGTGCAGGCAACCTATATGCTTGTAGAAGAAGCTACCATTGAGCGCGAGTATTCACCACTCCAGCTTGTCCCCGACAATTATGAGAAACTGGTGGTGTCGCTCGACGACATTCAGCTCCCCTCCCGCAACGGCATCGAGCACGTCCAAGCCTGGAACCTAACCAACCGCCTGTAATGAATACAATATTTTATTAATCCAATATTAACAATTCAATAATAATTAACTTTCAATTTATTATGCAAAAGATTGATACATATCTGATTACTTGGTATGGCCCGTTTTCTTCAAAAGAAGATTTAAGGGATTGGGAAATTACTCGTCCGGAAACATTTAACCTTTATGCGTTCCACGCAAAAACCAAAGGTAACCGCAACAAATATTATTGTGGTATGACGTTCAAGCAAACCGTAGGTAACCGCCTGAAAAATCATGATCACCATATACATGATTTTGAAAATGAGAATACACTTCAGCTACAAATTTGGATTGGTTGTATAGCAAATATAAAACCCAAAGAATACGACGTTAGAGTCTGCGAGAACATTATTACAAGTGTATTAGCAAACATTAGTGTCGGAGAAAAGCACCTTGAGAATAAGACGAATAAGAAACCTCCTATTAATGACGTATATATTATAAACGAATGGTGGAAAATCGATGGTAATGAACTCAAAAAACGACCAAGCAGGAGTATTCCTTCTGTAATTCCTGAAGTAATGGTCTATTATAGCGAAGCAAAATCTCTTTATGGTGTGGATAAATTAAAATACCTTGGAGATTTGAAATATTAAAGATGAATATTGTTACGGTTGATTACTCTTATGTTCTTGACGACATAATTTCATACTAAGCTGTAGCATTTTATATGAAATTTTGGAAAAAAACAGCGATAGTGGGCGAAAAGGGGCAAAAATCGGCACTTTTCGCCCGGTATCGGCATGTTTTTCAAAGAAAAGTTGTAAATTTGCCATTGTCTAATAGATTTATGGTTATGACTGATGAGATTATTGGCAGGCACAAGGAGCAGGCATTGCTGAGTGAATATCTTGGCTCAGGCAGGGCTGAGTTCATTGCAGTGTATGGTCGTCGCCGTGTGGGGAAGACGTTCCTTATTCGCAAATACTTCAAGAATACATTTGCATTTGATATGACCGGAGTGCTCGAAGGCACTCGCATAGAACAAATGGCTGCCTTCAATACAGCCTTGAAAATCTATGGCTATCACGGCAAGAAATGCAACACATGGCTCGACGCATTTTTTGCGCTTCGTGAATTGATTGAGCGAAATATGCGCGAGGGAGAGAGACAGGTGATTTTCATCGATGAATTGCCATGCCTTGATACAGCTAAAGCCGGATTTGTGAACGCATTGGGACACTTTTGGAACAGTTGGGCTAATTGGCACCCCGAGATAATGCTTATTGTCTGCGGCTCAGCGACTTCGTGGATGGTAAGGAATGTGATTGACAACCATGGTGGACTTCACGACCGTGTCACTCATGAAATGGCATTGCACCAGTTCTCACTGTCGGAGGCTGAGGAATTTTTTAATGCCAAGGGCTTTGTGTGGAATCGGCTGAGTGTGATGCAAGCCTATATGGCAGTGGGTGGCGTGCCATACTATATGAGCCTTTTCAACCGAAAGGAAAGTCCCGCAATGGCTATCGACCGACTCTTCTTCGTGGATAAAGCTGAGATGAGAAGTGAATATCGACGCCTATTTTCATCTCTTTTCCGCAATCCTCAGCCATATCTCGACATAATTACAGTGCTTGCTTCCAAGCGAAATGGATTGACTCGTGACGAAATATCACAGCTCCTTGGCAGTCCCAACAATGGGCATCTGGGGGATATGCTTACCGACTTGGAGTATTGCGATTTTATCAGAAAATACCGTGTACAAGGGAAGGGCGTAAAGCGTAACTCTGCCATATATCAATTGGTCGATTTCTACACTATATTTTATCACACTTATGTGAAGTCTACCTCTGGGAATGATGGCTTCTGGACTCAAAACCTTGAAACTCCAAGGGTGAACACCTGGTATGGGCTTGCATTCGAACGGATTTGCCAAGCTCATATATTGCAGATTAAAGCGGCTCTCGGCATATCGGGAATAAGGAGCAACGTCTATTCGTGGCGCAGTTCAAGCTCTGAGAAAGGTGCTCAGATTGATATGATAATTGACCGTGCCGACAACACTCTCAACATCTGCGAAATTAAATATAGCAAGGGTGAATATGACCTTAAAAAAGATGAATACCTAAAAATAAGGAATCGCATTGACTCATTTGTCAACGAAACCTCCCAAAGGAGTTCCATTGTGCCAACACTAATCACTACATTTGGCGTGGTGCGTGGTGCTTACAGCGACCAGATTCCTATTCAATTGACTCTTGATGACTTGTTTTGAACCTGATAAAGCAGAAAAAAACAGCGATACCGGGCGAAAAGGGGCAAAAATCGGCACTTTTCGCCCGGTATCGGCACGTTTTCGATTATAATCGAATATTTTGCCAAAATTGGAAGTTCTTTCGATTATAATCGAAACTTTATGGTATTTTGCGAGTTTTTTCGATTACAATCGAAAAAATCAGCGGCGGAGTAGACGGGTGACTACCAGCCAGCCGCCGATAATTTGCAACAACATTCCGGGAATGCCTATGCGGAAGTCTTGTAGTGCCACTTGGAGGCTGCCGGTGAGAAGCCATTCGCCAAGTGTGCCTACCGCCTGATAGGCGAGCACTACGGCGGCGAAGAGCAGGAGTGTCGCTTTCTGCCATCGCCATGCCGCATAGCCGGCTGCAATTGCCAGCAGCGACGATTTCATCATGATTGCCGGCACTACTGCCGGGGCTGGCATACCGAAAAGCAGTGAATTGACTACAGGCGACAGCAGGGCGGTGAGAAGCCCCACTTTCCAGCCGTATTTATAGGCCCCTACAAGAGTGAAGAAGTAGATTGGCAGCCACATCATTCCCCCTTTTGGCACAAGATGGAATATTTGTGGCAGCATAATGTTGCCTGCTACGAACAGCAAGGCAGCCAGATAGGTACGCGCTTCTGTGTAGTTGAAGCTATAAAGTCGAAGTGTGGTTGTTGCCATAATCAGAGTTTTTGTTGCGTTATTTTGTTGATAAATTCATCTATCAGCGGCAGACATTCAGCCGCAGTGTTGCAATTGCTGCACAGAGCCTCCACCGGGCACATGTCATCGCCCTTGCGGTTGATGATGTGAGGCACTTCACGCCCAAATGTCACCTCTATGCCGCTATCGCGCAGCAGGAGTAGGGCAGGAGTGCTTACGACATCGGCATGGAGGACTTTCACTCCACCGAGAATCATCAGTGCGGCAGCTCCTTTGCCTACTACCTTGTCGGCTACCGATGCACCGCCGAGCAATGATGGCTCGCAGCGCAGCAGCCGGTGAAGGTCGGCGACACCGCGTCCGTCGAATGTGCGTGTGTCGTTGCCATTTCTTACCACAAGGGAGTGGCAGCCGGCGTGCAGCATCGAAATGAGCGATTCCATCAGTCAGCGTTTTGCTTCAGGCGTTCAACGTAGGCATCAATGCGGTGCAGCTCGTTGGGTATGTTGATGCGTTGCGGGCAGTGCGGACTGCAACGGTTGCAGCCTATGCAGTGGCTGGCTTGGCGCAGCTTAGGCACTGAGCGGTCATATCCCACAAGGAACGCACGTCGTGCGCGACGGAAGTTCTCGTCAGTCGCATCTTCGGAGATATTCCCCTCGTTGAGGCACTTGTTGTAGTGCAGCAGGATTGATGGTATGTCGATGCCGTATGGGCACGGCATGCAGTATTTGCAGTCGTTGCACGGAATGGTCTGCCATTCCATCATCTGCGTAGCCACATTCTGCAAGAAGTGGAAATCATCGTCGGTGAGCGGATCCAGCGGACAGTAGGTGCGCAGATTGTCTTCAAGGTGCTCCATGCGCGTCATTCCGCTCAGCACTGTGAGTACACCGGGCTTGCTTCCGGCAAATCGGAATGCCCACGAAGCCACGCTGCGTTCAGGCTCGCGCTGCTTGAGGCGTGCAACTATGGTGCTCGGCACATTCGAGAGGCGGCCTCCGAGCAGCGGCTCCATGATTATGGCAGGAATGCCGCGCTTTTCAAGTTCGCCGTAGAGGTACTCGGCATCAGTGTTCGACGGATTGATTTGCTTGGCGTATTTCCAGTCGAGATAGTTGAGCTGAATCTGCACGAAGTCCCACTTGTATTCATCGTGGCGCGAGAGCAGATAGTCGAACACGCGAATGTCGCCGTGATAGGAGAAGCCGAGATTGCGAATGCGTCCGGCTTTGCGCTCCTCCACAAGGAAGTTGAGAATGCCATTGTTGATGTATCGGCTTTCAAACTCCTCCATGCCTCCGCCCATTCCCACTGCGTGGAGCAGCATATAGTCGATGTAGTCCACTTGCAGCTCGCGGAGCGAGTTTTGGTACATGGCGATTGATGCCTCACGGTTCCACGTTTCACGGGCGAAATTTGAGAGCTTAGTGGCTATGTAGTATTTGTCGCGCGGATAGCGGCTCAAGGCTATGCCTGTGGCGTGCTCCGATTTTCCGCGGCAGTAGGCTGGCGATGTGTCGAAGTAGTTCACACCGTGTGCAATTGCGGTGTCGACGAGCCGGTTGACCATCTCCTGGTCTATTTCCTCATCGCCTTCGCGGGCGCTGCGGCCGTCGACCGACGGCAGGCGCATCATTCCGAATCCGAGAATCGACACATGGTCGCCGGTGGTAGGATTGTCGCGGTAGGTCATCTTGTCGGTGGGTATTTCACCGTCGGGGGCAGTGCCGTGTTCCTGCTTGGCGCACGATGCAATGCCGGCTGTGACTGCTCCTGCTGCTCCAAGCACTTTCAGGAAGTTTCTGCGTGATAGATTTTCCATATTTCAGATAATTTGTAGGGCTTTTAGTGTTAATATCGGCTGTGTACCTCATGCCCCTCAACGTAGATTGCGCTGAATGGGCGCGACGGACACAGGTTTTCGCAGGCTCCGCAGCCTATGCACCGCTCAGTGTTGACCACCGGGATTTTCACCGAATCGGGGTTGTCGGCATCGGCGGGTACCATCAGTATCGCGCCTGAGGGGCAGTGTCGGGCACAGTTGCCACACTCCACGCCCTCGGTGAGCGGAATGCAGTTCTTTCGCACCCACACGGCGTGTCCGATGCGTGTCGACGACTTGTCCTCGATTGTTATGGGCTTGATTGCGCCAGCCGGACACACTTGCGAGCAGCGGTTACACTCAGGGCGGCAATATCCGTTCTCGTAGCCCATTTCGGGCTGCATGAGTCGCTGTAAGTCGGTCGATGGACGCAGCACATCGCTCGGACAAGCCTGCACGCATAGCTGGCAGCCTGTGCAGTGCTGCGCGAAGTGGCGTGCACTCCATGCTCCGGGAGGCACAATCGGTGTGGCGCGATTGGGTATCTTCTTGTCTTCAATCACGGCAAGACCGCCGTCCACCTTCTTCTCTTGTGCCTTGAGTGCCGAAGTGGCAGCCACCATTGCAGTGGCGGTGATGAACGTGCGCCGTGCTGTGTCGATTTGTTCGGGAGTGACTGCCGGCTTTTCAGCGGCAGGCGATTTTGTTGCAGTTCGGGTGCGCAGGCGCAGCTTGATTGCGCCGTGTTTGCAAGTGTCGATGCAGTCCATGCAAGCCACGCAGCGGCTGTAGTCGATAGTGTGATGCTTCGAGTTGATGCACGAAGCCTTGCAGCGGCGGCCACATAGTCCGCAGGCATTGCACTTTGAAGTGTCGATTGTAGGACGCAGCAGCGAGAATCTCGACACAAGGCCCAGCACTGTGCCTACCGGGCAGATGGTGTTGCAGTAGGTGCGTCCATTGCGCCATGCGAGCACTGCAATTGCCGCAAATGTCACCACGGCGATGATGAACGTCGGCAGGCTGGCAATGAGCACATCGGTGGAGTAGAAGGCATAGCTGTCCATTCGTTCAGCGAAGTAGGCAAGCAGATTGTTGCCCCACTGGTAGACGGGAGCCAACAGGTTGGCAGCGATGCGGCCGTAGGAGCTGTATGGGGCAAGCAGAGCCACGGCAGAGCCTATCCCGGCAACGAGGCACACCACGAATGCAGCAAGCACGCCATAGCGGAGCCAGCGTTTTTCGGGCGAGTAGGTGAAGCGGTAGCGATGCTTCTTGCGCTTTCCGCTTATCCATGAAATCACGTCTTGCATCACACCGAGCGGACATATCACTGAGCAGTAGACACGTCCGAGCAGCAGAGTGAGAAGCAACAGCAGCACCACTACGCCCACATTCAGAGCAAGCAGTGCCGGCATGAACTGCACTTTTGCCGTCCAGCCGAGCCAGGCGTGGACAGTGCCGGTGAAGTCGAGAAACAGCATCGTTACGGCTGCAAAAAACACTGTAGCGAGTGTTATTCTGATTTTTCTAAGCATATCAAGTTAGTTTGATTATTCACATTGCAAAATAACATAATTTTCCTCAAATATCAACTAAATAAATTGCGGATATTCTTACCATTTTTTCGGTTTCCCCCAAAATCACCAAAAATCCTCTCGTGATTATTTTTATCCCTCAGTCATAATCACAATTTCTGCCCTATTAAAAATCCAACAAACAATTATTGCAAATTATTGATAGAAGTGCTATCTTTGCAAAAGCAGACCGCAAAATTTCATGTATTGGCTTAAACTGAATCCTGCACTATCCAGAATAAAAATTAAGGTGTTTTGAATTTGCTTTCGATTTTGGCGGCTTCTGCAAGGATGTCGGAGAATGTCGGAACATTATCTTCATAGATCATGTTCGTAACCATTGTGTCGTAATCGTTCTCCCATTCCTGAGAATCTCTGTCACTCAAAAATCTTTCTCGATAGAGGCAACGGGGAGTTTGATTTTTGTCGCCGTCTGTTCAAATACAGTGCGACGCTGAGCCTCGGTAAGTGTCAGAAACTTATTCATAGGATGCAAGTATTATTTTACGAATCCATGCCGGGATTAAAGAAAAATCCTTTTTTATTGTTTCAAATGGTACGGCCTTAATCAGTTCCCGCACATGAGTCAACTGTTCGGGTGTCAGATTATCCTCTCCGATTTCACGGAGTGCAAATGTGAGAAGCATGGCAAAATCGTTTTGAAATGCCAGATTTTTTTTCGCCGTATGCTTGAACTGGATACCCCTTTCCCCGTCAAGCCTTACTTTACGAGGTGAGCCATCGGTCAGGTAAACCACATTCATCGGCAACTGCGTTGACAGGCCGAGCTTATTTAGCGCATATACCCCGGTCGGTACAATCTTCGCCTTATCGCGTCGGGCAATCGCGTCGGCAATCTCCTCAAATGTAGGATACAGTACACCCAATCCCAAAACCTTGTCAATTCTGGGATAGCAATAGATGCCACGAGCCACCCTTATCAATTTTTGGGAAATAGTCAGCCGTTCAAAAGCTTTCTGAACTGCCTTTGAGTCACCATATCCTGCGTAATCAAGTGGTGATACTATCGTACCTCTTCCGCGTTTGGATATGCTTGTAATTATCCTTTCTTCAATAGACTGCATCTGATTATTAGAGTAATTTTGTCGCAAATTTACGATATTTTTGCGACAAAGCCAAATTGTATGAGATTGCCACTTAAGTTTGGGTTTAACGTGAGTTTGACGAACTCACGTTTGATTTATTATCCGACAGATAATAAATTGTTACGGAAAATTGCGGTTGGTGTTGTCTCTTGAAGCCATAATCTCATCAAAATGCAGTTGCCCCCATTCTATCACATAACTTATCTCACGAAGAAAACTGACGTGCATGACGCATATCCTTGCTCGGACTGTAAGCAATCCTATTCCATTTACCGGTTATTTGCCTACCGACAGAGAATCAATTCTTCACGATTTACGAGATGCAAAAGCACGCCTTACAGAAAAACAACTTCGCAGCTATCGCGACAGCATAGAGTCTCTTTAGACACAAACCAACATACTCACCCGGTTATTCTTGTGTGAGTTTTTGTTGTTCCCTGTTGCAAAATTACCAATAAGTTTCCATACCAAGAAACTTTGCCTGTAAATACATTATTGTTGTCCTAAAAAAATGATATATTTCACAGATTTCCATGGACTTTATATAACCTATTGTATCTAAGATGATTATGTGAAGCAACTTACACTTTTCAATATTTTTTGATGCCTGAAAATTACACTTTTCAAAAGATTTAGGGGTATGAAAATTACACTTTTCAATAAAAAAACAGGTATGAATTTTACACTTTTCAAAAGATATTTCCAAATTATCGGTGCAAAAAACTGCCGGTTATCACACAATCCGTGTGAACAAGAATAATAAATGGCTACTTCTTTGCATATCCAGTTGCTCGTCCCTTGCCGACC